>JALTNO010000167.1 GCA_027000645.1 Paracoccaceae bacterium
CAAGATCGCGGAATTTCCGTTCGGAAATTCTCCCCCGAAACAGATACCTGTTTTTCTGAGCCATATGAACACCTTAGTATGGGCTCAGAACTGCTCAACTGGAATAGACCCTGCCAAAAATACTCCCGCCGGAGGCATCGCGCCCCCGGCACGATCCGCGACCCTTCCTTCCCTGCCGGGCAGCGCCCCCGCGCGCGGCGCTTGCGAAAACCGCCACTCCGCCCTATGTCGTCCCTGCGCGGAGGGTCGGATGGCCGCTCTGGCGGACCCCGCCAGAGAGGAAAGTCCGGACTCCATGAAGCGACGGTGCCGGGTAACGCCCGGGCGGGGAAACCCGACGGAAAGCGCCACAGAGAACAGACCGCCGCGCGATGCGCGGCAAGGGTGAAACGGTGGAGTAAGAGCCCACCGCGCCCCTGGCAACAGGGGCGGCACGGCAAGCCCCACCGGGAGCAATGCCGAATAGGACCCCCGCGCGGAACGGTCCCGCAAGGGAAACCGCCGCAAGGCTCGCTTCAGCCGGGGGGTCGGGTTGGCAGCATCAGGCGCGCGGCGACGCGCGTCGCAGAGGAATGGTCATCGAAGGGGGCGACCCCGGAACAGAATCCGGCTTACAGGCCCTCCGCGCATGTTCTGCTTCGTCCCCGCCCGGCGGGGTCGGGGAAGGGCGCAAATCTGGAGATTTCCCGTTGACTCGCGCAGCAGAGCGCGTAAAAGGCGGACCTCACAGGAATTTCACGGGCCGCGCCGCGCCCGGTGCAGGAGACGACCCATGGCGAAGCCGACGACCATCAAGATCCGCCTGAACTCGACCGCGGGGACGGGCCATTTCTATGTCACCAAGAAGAATGCCCGGACCATGACCGAGAAGATGACCGTACGCAAATACGACCCGGTCGCCCGGAAGCACGTGGAATACAAGGAAGGCAAGATCAAGTGATCTGAGCCAAAGCGGAATATCCGGGGCCACGCAAGGCGCGTGGCCCTTTTCGTTCTCCCATCCCCGCACTCGGAACGCAGTTGCAGCCATGCCTCGGGACGGACATTTCATCAATCGCAGCAACTGGCTTCGGGCCTCGGTTCTGGGCGCAAATGACGGCATCATCTCGACCGCGAGCCTGCTGGTCGGCGTGACCGCCGCCGGTGTCGATCGCACGGGCATCCTGCTCACCGGTCTGACCGGCCTGACCGCCGGGGCGCTGTCGATGGCGGCCGGGGAATACGTATCGGTTTCCGCCCAGAGCGACACCGAGGCCGCCGATTTGGCGCGCGAGTTGCGGGCACTGGAAGAAGACCCGGAATACGAGCTGGAGGAGCTTGCCCAGGGGTTGATGGGGCGTGGCGTCTCGGAAGAGCTCGCCTGGGAGGTGGCACACGAGATGACCGAACATGACGCGCTGGACGCCCACGCCCGCGAAGAGCTGGGCCTGACCGAGATGGCCGCAGCCAACCCGGGGCAGGCGTCCTTCGCTTCGGCGGTGAGCTTCGCCCTGGGCGGAGCGCTGCCGGTGGTCGGTGCCTTCCTTGCCCCTCAGGGGGGCGGAATAGCGGTTCTGGCGGGTGTATCGCTGCTGGCGCTTGCACTGCTTGGGCTGGCCAGTGCATGGCTGGGCGGCGCCCCGCGCGGTCCGGCGGTTGTCCGCATCGTTGTATGGGGCGTGGTTGCCATGACCGTGACCGCCGGCCTGGGCCGGATCTTCGGCGTGACGCTTTAGCGGCGGAGCCCGGTGAGGGCGTTCGCATCCAGTCCCGATCCGCTGAGGGGCATTTTCCCCACTTGTCCCGGCGTCGGGGCAGCGGAAATTGCCATGACGCCCCGGGTTGCGGGGGCCGCCTTTCGTCGATCCGGGTTTCGACAGGCACCCCGGCCTGCGCTACTGGTATCGGAAGGACGTCCGATCCTGATGCAGGCGGATTCGGGGGCTCTGCCCCCGTCGCGGCAGGCCGCGACTCCCCCGGAGTATTTTCGGCGAGATGAAGAAACGGTTTCTTGACCCTTGTGGTCCGTTCCGGTCCTACGGCACAGGTGGGAGCGCCGGTGGCCGTGCAAGGGGAAGGATGCAACACCTCTTTCCAGGTAGGGGATGCCGGGCGCATCTCCTACCTTCCTCTTGCAACAGATATTCCGGGGCGAACTGGCCGCAGGCCGAGAGGGGCAGAGCCCTTTTTCGCAAGATGTCGGGCGGGCCGAAAACATGCCCCTCGGGGCCGCGGCCGCGCCTCAGCCGCGGTGCCGCTTCTCGAACCGGGGCAGCATGGCGCTGAAATCGCGCCCGGCGCCATCTTCTTCCTCGACGAAGCGGGCATAGAGCGCCTCGGCCAGCTTGCCCATCGGGGTGTCTGCATCGGCACTTTCGGCGGCCTGCTGGCTCAGGCGCAGATCCTTGAGCATCAGCTCGGCGGCAAAGCCCGGCCTGTAGTCGTTGTCGGCAGGCGATTTCGGCCCCACCCCCGGCGCCGGGCAATAGGCGTTCATGGTCCAGGAATAGCCCGACGAGGTGGACACCACGTCAAACATCTTCTGCCGGTCGAGTCCCAGCTTGTCGGCCAGCGCGAAGGCTTCGCAGGTGGCGATCATGGTCACGCCCAGGATCATGTTGTTGCAGATCTTGGCCGCCTGACCGGCGCCGGCGCCGCCGCAATGCACGGCCTTCTGGCCCATCACGTCGAAAAGCGGCTTGACCTTCTCGAAGGCCTCCTCCGGCCCGCCGGCCATGAAGGTCAGCGTACCGGCGCTGGCCCCGCCCACGCCGCCCGAGACCGGCGCATCCATCGCCAGGATTCCCGCCCTGGCGGCCTGTTCGGCCACGGCGCGGGCGCTGTCCACGTCCACCGTCGAGCAGTCCAGGAAAACCGCGCCCTTCTCCATTGCCGGGATGATCTCGTCGGCGACCGCGCGCAGGATCTGGCCGTTGGGCAGCATGGTGATGACGACTTCGGCCCCGCGCGCGGCCTCGGCGGCGCTGGCGGCCTTCTTCACGCCCTCCACGGTCACGTCCGCGGTGTCGAAGCCGGTCACCTCGTGGCCGGCCCGGCCCAGGTTGGCGGCCATCGGCGCGCCCATGTTGCCCAGCCCGATGAATCCGATCTTCATGGGGTATCCTCCTCTGGAAATGTCAGCCCGTCCGTCCCCAGCGGCGCAAGCATCCGCTCCACCGCCCTTTCCGGCACCTTCATGTCCGCGAACTGCCAGGCCGGGTTGCGGTCCTTGTCGATGATCGCCGCGCGGATGCCTTCCAGGAAATCGCCATGCTCCATCGCCCGCCAGGTGAAGCGGAACTCGAGCTTCAGCGCGTCGCGCAGCGTGGCTCCGGGGTCGCGCAGGCGGCGCAGCATCTCGATGGTGCAGGCCATCGACAGCGGCGAGTTGCGCCGTATGGACTTGAGCGCCTGCTGCGCCATCCCGCCGCCATCGGCCTCCAGCGCAGCCTGGATCCCGCCCAGGGAGTCGGCCGCGAACAGCCGGTCGATCTCGGCTCGTTGCGCGGCCATCGGCGCTGCCGGCGGGGTTTTCGCGTGGGCGGCCACGTGGGAGACGTCGCCGCTGGCCTCCAGCATCTCGATCAGGTCGCGCCAGGTCTCGCGCGGGATGTAATGATCGGCAAAGCCCGCATGGATCGCATCCCCCGGACCCATCCGTGCCCCGGTCAGGCCGAGATAGCTGCCCAGCCGCCCCGGGGCGCGGGCCAGCAGCAGAGAGCCGCCCACGTCCGGCACGAGCCCGATGCCGCATTCAGGCATGGCAATGCGCGAATCGTCATCCACCACCCGGTGCGCGGCATGGCAGCCGATGCCGACCCCGCCGCCCATGGTAAAGCCCTGCATGAAGCTCACCACCGGCTTGGGGTATTCGGCGATATAGGCATTCAGCCGGTATTCGTCGCGCCAGAACCCCCGGCCGTAATCGTAGTTGCCGGCCCGCCCGGTTTCGTAAAGCTCGGCAATGTCGCCGCCGGCGCAGAAGGCCTTGTCGCCCTCGGCGTCGATCACCACAAGATCCACCGCGTCGTCGTCGCGCCAGTTGCGCATGGCCGTGTCGATCGCCCGGCACATGTCGTAGGACATGGCATTGAGCGCCTGCGGCCGGGTGAAGGTGATCCGCCCCGCGCGGCCGGTGACATGGATTTCGATATCGGCCATGGCTCGCCCCTTCAGCGCTCGGCCAGCAGGTGGCGCGCGATGATTACGCGCATGATCTCGTTGGTGCCTTCCAGGATCTGGTGCACCCGCAGGTCGCGGACGATCTTCTCGATCCCGTAATCGGCAAGATAGCCATAGCCGCCATGCAGCTGAAGGCAGCCATTGGCCACCTCGAAGGCCGCGTCGGTGACCATCAGCTTGGCCATGGCGCAGAACTTGGTGGCGTCCGGCGCGCCCTGATCCAGCTTCCACGCCGCCTGGCGCAGGAAGGTGCGCGCGGCCTGGAGCTTCGTTTCATATTCGGCCAGCCGGAACTGCAGCCCCTGGAACTGGTCGATGGTGCGTCCGAAGGCGCGGCGCTCGCCCATGTAGGCCAGCGTCGCGTCCAGCGCCGCCTGCGCGCCGCCCAGGGCCCCGGCCGAGATGTTGAGCCGCCCGCCGTCCAGCCCGGCCATGGCATAGACAAAGCCCTTGCCCTCTTCGCCGATCAGGTTGTCAGCCGGAACCAGGCAGTCGTCGAACTGCACCTGACTGGTGGGCTGCGCCTTCCAGCCCATCTTCTGCTCCAGCGCGCCAAAGCTCAGCCCCGGCGTGCCGGCCTCCACCACCACGGTGGAAATGCCCTTCGGTCCATCGCCCCCAGTGCGCACCATGGTCACATAGGCGTCCGAATACGACCCGCCCGAGATGAACGCCTTGGTCCCGTTCAGCAGATAGCCGCCGTCGGTCCTCTCCGCCCGGGTCCTGAGCGCGGCGGCGTCCGAACCCGACCCCGGCTCGGTCAGGCAATAGGAAAACACCTTTTCCATGCTGCACAGATCGGGCAGCCAGCGGCGTTTCGTCTCCTCGCTGCCGAACTTGTCGATCATGCCGCCGCACATGTTGTGGATCGACAGGAACGACCCCACCGCGGGGCAGGCCATGGCCAGCGCCTCGAACACCAGCGTCGCGTCCAGCCGCGTCAGCCCCGAGCCGCCATATTCCTCGGACACGTAAAGCCCGCCGAATCCCAGCTCGCCCACCTGTTTCCACAGCTCTTTCGGGATCGTGCCCTGCGCTTCCCAGTCGCGGGCGTGGGGGGCGATATTGTCCTGCCCGAAAGCATGGGCCATGTCGAAGATGGCTCTCTGTTCCT
>JALTNO010000168.1 GCA_027000645.1 Paracoccaceae bacterium
GGACCGCCCCCACCCGCAGCAGCGCGGTGTCCTCGGGCGGTATCTGGGTCACCTTCTGGGCCAGATCGGCCATGTTCAGCGTGCCGGTCACCCCGTAGATCGTGGCCAGCGCGAACAGGAAGATGGTCGATCCCAGCAGGTTGTAGACCACGTATTGCAGGCCGGCCCGGAACCTCTGCCCGCCGCCGCCATGGATCATCAACCCGTAGGAGGCGATCAGCAGAACCTCGAAGAAGACGAACAGGTTGAAGGCGTCGCCTGTCAGGAAGGCGCCCATGATCCCCATCAGCTGGAACTGGTAGAGCGCATGGAAAAGCTGCCCGCGCGCATCCTTGCCGGTGCCCACCACATGCAGCAGCACCACCAGCGCCAGAACCGCGGTCAGGGTGATCATCAGCGCCGACAGCCGGTCCAGCACCAGGACGATGCCGAAGGGTGCGATCCAGTCGCCCAATTCATAGACCTGCACGACACCGGTCGAGGCCTGCGCCAGCAGCGCAAGGCAGATACCCGTCAGCAGCACCGTGCCGCCGATGGAAAAGATGCGCATCAGGCTGATGTGATGGCGCAGCACCATGACGATGAACGGCCCCAGCAGGGCGGGCAGGATCACGGGCAGGATGATGAGGTGATTCATGCGTCCTCTCCGGCCTCTTCGGGCATGTCGATGCGATCGTCCCGGTCGGACAGGAACCCGCCCAGCGCGATCATCACCGTCACCGCCGTCATCCCGAAGGAAATCACGATCGCGGTCAGCACCAGTGCCTGCGGCAGCGGGTCGGTATAGCTCATGCCCTCGCTGTAGGGGTCAAGGATCGGCGGCGCGTTCAGCATCAGCCGTCCCGAGGCGAAGATGAACACATTGACCGCATAGGACAGCAGCGACAGCCCCAGGATCACCGGAAAGGTCCGCAGCCGCAGCACCAGATAGACCCCGGCGGCGGTGAGTATGCCAACGGCCGAGGCGACAAGCATTTCCATCTCAGACGGCCTCCCTGATCGGCTGTTCGGCCTCGTCGTCGCCGTCTTCGTCACGGGCCGGGTTGATGTCCATGGGGTGTTCGCTTTCCATTCCCGGCTGCCAGGCGAAGCGGGCCAGGCTGTCGAGTGCCAGCAGCGTTGCTCCGACCACCGCCAGGAACACGCCCAGATCGAAAAGCGTGGCGGTGGCCAGTTCGAACTCCTTCAGCGGCGGGTAGTGGAACTTGCCGAAATCGCTGGTCAGGAACGGTTTGCCGTTGAACCACGCCCCCATGCCGGTGAGCGCGGCGGCAAGCACGCCCGAGCCGATGATCGCGTGATAGGGATAGCGCTGGCGCTCGACGGCCCAGGAGAAGCCCGAGGCCATGTACTGCATGATGACCGCGATGGCGGCGATCAGGCCGGCGATGAAGCCGCCGCCCGGCAGGTTGTGGCCGCGGAAGAAGATGTAGACCGCGACCATGAGCGCCACCGGCATCATCATGCGGGTGACAACGACCATGATCAGCGGGTGTGCGTCTCCCGATTGCGGCGCGTCGGGCTTGCGGTTCAGAAGATAGGCGCGCACCGGGCTGGCCAGTACGGCGCGGGTGATCGCATAGATGATGATGGCGGCGATGCCCAGGACGGTGATTTCGCCGAAGGTGTCATAGCCGCGGAAATCCACCAGGATGACGTTGACCACGTTCTTGCCGCCGGCAAGGCCGTAGGAATTGTCCAGATGGTATTTCGAGATCGTGGGAAAGGCGAAATCGCGCGTCATCAGCGCATAGGCCAGACCGCCCACCCCCAGCCCGGCCGCCACCGAAAGCGCCCCGTCGCGCATCCGCCGGGCGGGGCTGCTTTCGCGCGGGGTCTGCTTGGGCAGGAAGTTCAGCGCCAGCAGCATCAGGATGATGGTCACCACCTCCACCGAGATCTGCGTCAGCGCAAGGTCGGGCGCCGACAGGTAGTTGAAGGCCAGCGACACCACCAGTCCGACAACTCCGATCAGAACCAGCGACAGCAGGCGGTTGCGGTGGTAGGCGACGATGCAGCCGGTGGCGGTGATGATGCCGATCCATGCGGCCAGCGGGATCGGGGTGATCGGGATCATCGGCCGCGTCTGCGGCCCGATCCCGCCGGTCAGATAGGCATAGCCGGTCAGGCCCAGCGTGAAGGCAACCAGGATCGCGGCATAGCGGGTCATGGCTCCGTCATGCAACCGGTCGGTCACCACCCGGCTGACCGCCGTCAGCGCCGAGATGGCAACGTCATACATGCGCTTGGCCTCGGGGCGCGGAACGGCATTCCAGGTCCGGTCCAGGCCCCGGTGCCCGGCCAGCAGGAACAGCCCGCCGCCCAGGGCGATGATCGACATGATCAGTGCCGGCGAGATCCCGGCCCACAGCTTGAGCTTGAATTCGGGCAGCCCCCCGCCCACGACGGCCCCGGCCGTGGTTTCCAGGATCGGGGCCGCGAAAACCATGGGAAACAGGCCGATGAGCACCACCAGCACGATCAGGACGGTCGGCGGCAGCCATAGCCCCGGGCCGGGGTCGTGGGGTTGCGCCGGGCCGTCGCTGCGCCTCGGCCCCAGGAAGGTGTGGGCGAAGAAGCGGAAGGAATAGGCAGACGAGAACACCGCCGCCAGCGTCGCCAGCACCGGCACGAAACTGTCCATGCCGAACCACGTGGTATGGGCGGCCTCCTCCAGCATCATTTCCTTCGAGATGAAGCCGTTGAGCGGGGGCAGCCCGGCCATGGACAGGGCGCCGATGGTGGCGATGGTGAAGGTGATCGGCATCAGCCGTGCCAGACCTCCCAGACGCTTGATGTCGCGGGTGTGGGTGGCGTGATCCACGATCCCCGCGGACATGAACAGCGCCGCCTTGAAGGTGGCATGGTTGATGATGTGAAAGATCGCGATGAGCGCCGCGATCTTGGTGCCGAATCCCAGCAGCATCGTGATCAGCCCCAGCTGGCTGACGGTCGAAAACGCCAGCAGCGCCTTGAGGTCGTCCTTGAACAGCGCGATCACCGCCCCGATCAGCATGGTCACCAGCCCGGTCGTCGCCACAAGGTAGAACCACGCATCGGTGCCGGCCAGCACCGGCCACAGCCGGGCCATCAGGAACAGCCCCGCCTTCACCATGGTGGCCGAGTGCAGATAGGCCGACACCGGCGTCGGTGCCGCCATGGCGTGCGGCAGCCAGAAGTGGAACGGAAACTGCGCCGACTTGGTGAAGGCGCCCAGCAGGATCAGCACCAGCGCCGGAAGATAGAGCGATGAAGACTGGATCGCCTCGCGGCTCTGCAGGATGTCGGTCAGGTCGTAACTGCCGGCGATGTCCCCCAGGATCAGCAGTCCGGCGATCATCGCCAGCCCGCCTCCGGCGGTTACCGCCAGCGACATGCGCGCGCCCTGCCGCCCCTCGGGCAGGTGCCGCCAGAACCCGATCAGCAGGAACGACGACAGCGAAGTCAGTTCCCAGAAGATCAGCAGCAGCAGGATGTTGTCCGACAGAACGATTCCCACCATCGCGCCCTGGAACAGCAGCAGATAGGCGTAGAACAGCCCCATCGGGTCGCGGCGCGACAGGTAGTGGCGGGCATAGATGATGATCAGGATGCCGATGCCCAGGATCAGCCCCGCGAACAGCAGGCCCAGTCCGTCGAGGCGGAAATTGGCGTTCAGGCCGAGACCGGGCAGCCAGTCGAGCCGGGCGACGATCACCTCTCCCCGCATCACCGCCGGGGCGTGGATCAGCAGCCCGATCAGCGCCAGAAGCGATACGGCGGCGGTGGACATGGCGGCGGCCTGGCGGCCCGCGCGGATCAGAAGTGCCGGGAAGATCGCGCCCAGAAAGGGAAGCGCCACGATCAGGAAAAGGGACAAGGGTCGTTCTCCGATTGGTGCAGGGGCGGTTGGTCGACCGGTGGGTTCGCGATTTTCGGGCCAATGTGGTGATTTCCGACCGCTTGTCCAGTCCCAAGGGGCGAGATGCCCCCCGCATCGTGCCCCGAGGGCCGCAACCGGCGGGCAGGCGTGCAAAAGAAAGGGCCGGTCGCAGCGGACCGGCCCAGGTTGTCGGCACCGGCCCTCCGGCCAGAGCGACGGGGAGTATTCCTTTCCGGTCAGATCGCCAGGTATTCCGCCCGCAGTTCCGCGTCGCCCAGCACCTCGGCCGCGGTGCCGTCGAACACGATGCTGCCGGTGTCGAGGATCACCGCGCGGTCGGCCAGCTCCAGTGCGCGCACGGCGTTCTGTTCGACGATGATCGTGGTCATGCCCTGTTCCTTGATGTGGATCAGCGTCTTTTCGATCTCGTCCACGATCACGGGGGCCAGACCCTCATAGGGTTCGTCCAGCAGCAGCACCTTGATGTCGCGCGCAAGCGCCCGGGCAATCGCCAGCATCTGCTGTTCGCCGCCCGAAAGCGTCACCCCCTCCTGATTGCGGCGTTCGCCCAGCCGCGGGAACAGCTCGTAGAGACGGTCGAGCTCCCAGCCGATGGGCGGGGCGATCTGGGCCAGCTTGAGGTTTTCCTCGACCGTGAGGCCGGGGATGATGCGGCGATCCTCGGGCACGAGGCCGAGCCCCGCCATCGAGGCCTGGTAGCTTTCCATCCGGTGCAGCGGCTGGTGGTCGAGCCAGATTTCGCCATGCGTGACCAGCGGGCTGCCGATGCGCGCGATCGAACGCAGGGTCGAGGTCTTGCCCGCCCCGTTGCGCCCCAGCAGTGCGAGGATCTCGCCCTCGTGCACGTTGAAGCTGACGCCCTGGACGATGTAGCTTTCGCCGTAATAGGCGTGGATGTCCCAGACCGAGAGGAAGGCCGGGGCCGTTTCGGCCATGTTGGCGTTCTTGGAAAAGTCGGGTTTGACGTTCATTTTCCTGTCTCCTTACGCCGACTCGCCAAGGTAGGCTTCGCGCACCTTGGGATGGCCCTTGATCTTCTCGGGCGTGTCCTCGACCAGCGGCGTGCCCTGGGCCAGAACGGTGATCCGCTCGGCAAGGCTGAACACCACGTGCATGTCGTGTTCGATGATGGCGATGGTGATGTCGCGTTCTTCCTTGATCTGCTTGAGCAGGTCGATGGTGTTGTTGGTATCGGCCCGCGCCATGCCGGCTGTGGGTTCGTCCAGCAGCAGAAGCCGCGGGTTCTGGCTCAGGCACATGGCGATTTCCAGTCGCCTCTTGTCGCCGCGCGACAGCGAGGCCGAGTTCATGTGCCGCTTGTCGGCCATGTTCATCTCGTCCAGCATGCGTTCGGCCGCCTCCAGGATGTCGCG
>JALTNO010000169.1 GCA_027000645.1 Paracoccaceae bacterium
GGGGCGGCCGGCCGGGCATCCACGCATGCCGGGCCGGCCGCCCCCGATCTCCCCGGGCCGCACCGGGCCGCTCCCGGCCACGCGGCCGAACCGACCTCCCCCCGGACACGAGGAACTGCCAATGCCCAAGGCATATGAACGACTCGTCGCGCTGATCGTGCAGCTGGGCGGCTGGGCGCTGCTGGGTGCCGCGCTGCTGGTCACCTACGACGTCATCACCCGCAAGCTGCTCAACATCTCGATCGCGGGCGCCGATGAAATCTCGGGCTATGTCTTTGCCGTGGCCACCGCCTGCGCCTTCAGCTACGTTCTGGTGTCGCGGGCCAATATCCGCATCGATCTGGTCTACAACCTGCTGCCCGTGAAGGCGCGGCGGGTTCTCGACCTGGTCGCCATCGCGGCGACGGCCGGCTACTTCCTGGTACTCACTTGGTTCGCCTGGGGGCTGGTCGCCGATGCGTTCCGCTATGGCTCGCGCGCGATCACGCCGCTGCAGACCCCGCTGGCACTGCCGCAGACGGCGTGGTTCGCCGGGCTGGCGCTGGCCACGTTCACCGCCTGGGCGCTGACCGTCATGGTGCTGTGGAAGCTGCTGCGCGGGCGCTGGGACGAGGTTGAAAAGATTGCCGGCGTGCCCTCGATCACCGAGGAGATCGAGAAAGAGCTGGGCGCCGACGGCAAGCCCGGCAACAACGGCGGCGGGGTGTAGGCCGATGCTGGCTGCCGCGGTTCTGATCCTCATCGCCCTGATCGTCCTTTCGGTTCCGGTCGCGGCCAGCCTCGGCTGGCTGGGGCTTGCTCTGGGGGCGATCTATTCGCGCATGCCCGTGCACCGCGCCATCGGCGACATGGCCTGGGGCACCTCGACCGAATTCCTGCTGGTGGCGATCCCCATGTTCGTGATGCTGGGAGAGCTGCTGCTGCGCTCGGGCGTGGCGGCGCGGATGTATGACGCGCTGGCCAAATGGCTGTCATGGCTGCCCGGAGGGCTGATGCACGCCAATGTGGGATCGTGCGCGCTGTTCGCGGCGACCTCGGGGTCGTCGGTGGCCACCGCCGCCACCATCGGCACGGTGGCCGAGCCCGAGATGGCCCGGCACGGCTATAACGCGCCGCTGTTCCTGGGCACCATCGCCGCCGGAGGCACGCTGGGCATTCTCATCCCGCCCTCGATCAACCTGATCGTCTACGGGCTGCTGACCAACACCTCGGTGTCCGAGCTTTACCTCGCCGGTTTCATCCCGGGATTCCTGCTGGCGGCGCTGTTCATGGGCACGGTGGCGGCCGCCTGCATCATCCGCCCCGACTGGGGCGGCAGGCGGGTCACCTACAGCTGGGCCGAGCGCTTCGCCGCCCTGCCCCACCTGCTGCCGCCGATCTTCATCTTCCTGATCGTGGTGGGGTCGATCTATGCCGGCTGGGCCACCCCGACCGAGGCCGCCTCGCTGGGGGTGGTGGCGGCGCTGGCACTGGCCGCGGCGCATCGCAGCCTGTCGCTGGAGATGCTGGCCGCGGTGTTCCGGGGCACCATGCGCACCACCGGCATCATCATGTTCATCATCGTGGCGGCGGTGTTCCTCAACTTCGTGCTGGCCGCCGTGGGGCTGACCACCACCCTGACCGACGCCATCGTCAGCCTCGGGCTGGGGCCGCTGGGAACCATCCTGCTGGTGGTCGCCTTCTACCTGGTGCTGGGCTGCTTCATGGAAACCTTTTCCATGCTGATCACCACCGCAACCATCATCACCCCCATCGTCGTGCAGATGGGATATGATCCGGTCTGGTTCGGCGTGCTGCTGATGGTGCTGCTGGAAACCGCGCTGATCACCCCGCCCATCGGCATCAACCTCTTCGTGGTGCAGTCGATCCGCTCGCGCGGAGAGCTCAAGGACGTGATGATCGGCGCCACGCCCTTCGTCCTGACCATGCTGGCCATGATCGCGGTGCTGATCGCCTTCCCCGAACTGGCCCTGTGGTTGCCCGGCCTTTTCTATTGAGGCAAAGCCTCGGATAACCCGAACCCGCCTGGCCCGGCCCCGCCGGAGCCGGAAAAACGGAGACACGAATTCATGAGCGAAACCCGCGCACAGACCGGCAAGTGGCAGTTCTGGATCGACCGGGGCGGCACCTTCACCGATATCGTCGGCCGCCGCCCTGACGGGACCATCGCCACCGCCAAGCTTCTGTCGGAAAACCCCGAACAGTACCGCGACGCCGCCGTGCAGGGCATCCGCGAGCTGATGGGGGTGCCGAAGGGGCAGCCGATCCCCACCGACCGCATCGAGGCGGTCAAGATGGGCACCACCGTGGCCACCAACGCGCTCCTGGAGCGCAAGGGCGACCGCACGCTGCTGATCGTCAACGAAGGCTTCCGCGACGCGCTGCGCATCGCCTACCAGAACCGCCCGCGGCTGTTTGACCGCCACATCGTCCTGCCCGAGATGCTCTATGAACGGGTGGCCGAGGTGCCGGGGCGCTTCACCGCCGCAGGCGAGGAACTGGCCCCCTTCGATCCGCAGGCCACCCGCGCCGCGCTGCAGGCCGCCCATGAGGCGGGCATCCGCGCCGTGGCCATCGTGTTCATGCACGCCTGGGCGTTTCCCGCGCACGAGGCCTCGGCGGCGCAGATCGCCCGCGAGGTCGGCTTCACCCAGATCTCGGCCAGCCACGAGGTGGCGCCGCTGATGAAGCTGGTCAGCCGCGGCGATACCACGGTGGTGGATGCCTACCTGTCGCCGATCCTGCGCCGCTACGTGGATCAGGTCGAGGAAGAGCTGCGCGGCACCCGGCTGATGTTCATGCAGTCCTCGGGCGGGCTGACCGACGCCCACCGCTTCCAGGGCAAGGATGCGATCCTTTCGGGGCCGGCCGGGGGCGTGGTGGGCATGGTCGGCACCGGACAGATGGCCGGTTACGACCGGCTGATCGGCTTCGACATGGGCGGCACCTCGACCGATGTCAGCCACTACGCCGGCGAGTACGAACGCGCCTTCGAAACGGAGGTCGCGGGCGTGCGGATGCGCGCGCCGATGATGTCGATCCACACGGTCGCGGCCGGCGGCGGCTCGATCCTGCATTTCGACGGGGCGCGCTTCCGCGTCGGCCCCGATTCGGCGGGCGCCAATCCCGGTCCGGCCTGCTACCGCCGGGGCGGGCCGCTGACGGTGACCGACTGCAACGTGATGCTGGGGCGGATCCACCCGGATCACTTCCCCCACGTCTTCGGCCCGAACGCCGACCAGCCCCTGGACCGCGACGTGGTGGCCGAGAAATTCGCCGCGCTGGCCCGCGAGGTGTCGCAGGCCACCGGCCGGCAGATGAGCCCCGAGGACGTGGCCGGGGCGTTTCTCAGGATCGCGGTGGAGAACATGGCCAACGCGATCAAGAAGATCAGCGTTCAGCGCGGCTATGACGTGACCGGATACACGCTCAACTGCTTCGGTGGCGCCGGCGGGCAGCACGCCTGTCAGGTGGCGGACGCGCTGTCCATGAACCGGGTGTTCGTTCACCCGCTGGCCGGGGTTCTCTCGGCCTACGGGATGGGGCTGGCAGATGTGCGCGCACTGCGCGACGAGGCGGTGGAGCGGCCGCTGGACGAAGAGACGGTGGCCGGGCTGGAGACCCGCTTCGCCGCGCTGACCGAGGCCGCCATGGCCGAGCTGGAGGCGCAGGACATCGCCCGCGAAGACATGGAGGTGCGCCATTCCTGCCATGTCCGCTATGCCGGCACCGACACCGCGCTGGTGGTGGCGCGCGACGACGCGGCCGGGTTGCGGCGGCGCTTTCTGGAGGCGCACAAGGCGCGCTTCGGCTTCGTCGTCGAGGGGCGCGAGATGGTGATCGAGGCGCTCTCGGTCGAGGTGGTGGGAAAGATGACCCGTATCGACGAGCCCGAGCGCCCGCTTTCGCCGCCCCGCGAGGTGCCGGTCATGGCCCGCCACCCGGTGAGGATCGGGGAACGGACCGCCCCCACCCCCTTCATCGACCGCGGCTCCATGCGCCCCGGCGACCGGGTGGACGGCCCGGCGGTGATCGTCGATCCGGTGGGCACCACGGTGGTCGATCCCGGCTGGCGGGCCGAGGTGACGGGGCGCGATCATCTGGTGCTGACCCGCGTGGCCGAACGCCCGAAACGGGTGGCCGTCGGCACGCAGGCCGATCCGATGATGCTGGAGATCTTCAACAACCTGTTCATGTCGATCGCCGAGCAGATGGGCGCGACGCTCGAGAACACCGCCTATTCGGTCAACATCAAGGAGCGGCTGGATTTCTCCTGCGCGGTGTTCGACGCGGCGGGCAATCTGGTGGCCAATGCCCCGCACATGCCGGTGCATCTGGGCTCCATGAGCGAAAGCGTGCGCACCATCATCCGCGACCGGCGCGATACCATGCGCCCCGGCGATGTCTATGCGCTCAACGACCCCTATCGCGGCGGAACCCATCTGCCGGATGTCACGGTGGTGACGCCGGTCTTCGACCGCGAAGGCAGGGATGTGCTGTTCTACACCGCCTCGCGCGGGCACCAGGCCGATATCGGCGGGCGCACGCCGGGCTCCATGCCCCCCGACTCGACCACGCTGGACGAAGAGGGCGTGCTGATCACCGACTTCCAGATCGTGGACCGCGGCCTGTTCCTCGAAAGACCGCTGCGCGAACTGCTGGCCTCGGGGCGCTGGCCCGCGCGCAACCCCGACTACAACATCGCCGATCTCAAGGCCCAGATCGCCGCCAATGCGCGGGGCGCGCAGGAGCTGTGGAAGATGGTCGATCACTTCGGCCTCGACGTGGTGCACGCCTATATGGGCCACGTGCAGGACAATGCCGAGGAAAGCGTGCGCCGGGTGCTCGACGTGCTGCACCCCGGCGAATTCGAATACCCGATGGATTGCGGCGGCGTGATCCGGGTGAAGATCGCCATCGACAAGGCCGCCCGCAGCGCGACGGTCGATTTCACCTACACCTCGGCGCAGCTGCCTTCGAACTTCAACGCGCCTTCGGCGGTGGTGCGCGCGGCGGTGCTCTATGTCTTCCGCACGCTGGTGGATGACGAGATCCCGATGAACGAGGGCTGCCTCAAGCCGATCAGGATCGTGATCCCCGAAGGTTCCATGCTGGCGCCGCGCCATCCGGCGGCGGTGGTGGCGGGCAACGTGGAGACCAGCCAGGCGGTGACGGATGCGCTTTATGGCGCGTTGCGGGCGATGGGGGCATCGCAGGGGACGATGAACAACTTCACCTTCGGCAACGACCG
>JALTNO010000170.1 GCA_027000645.1 Paracoccaceae bacterium
CCAGGATCACCACGCGCGCCCCGGCCGGGGTCGGGTTGCCCATCGAATCTTCCGTGCCCCGCTGGCCGCGCAGCAGGCGGGTGAGCCTGTAGCGCCCGGTGGCCACGAGTTCCGCGTTCCCGAACTGGATTATCTCCCAGACACCGCTCGCAGTTTCCACCGCCAGCACGTTGGCGCCGTTCAGCAGTTCGGTATCGGTGACCGACGCCAGCGTGCCCGAGGCAAGATCCACCAGCAGCTCGTTTCCTGCGTCGAACCGATCGACCGCACCGGCGGACAGATCAGCCGCCAGTACCCCCATGCGCGCCGGTGCGCCGATGGTATCGAGCAGCTGGAATCCCGAGGTGTCGGCGCTCCACCACACGGCCCCGGTGCCGTACCAAGGCTTGGCAAACACCGCCGCGTATGGCCTGTGCGCCGGCACGGTATCCGACAATTGCGGCAGGTCCATGAGCGCCACCTCGGCCGGCCCGAAGACGGTGGGGGTGGCCAGCTGCGGCGCGCGCCCCTTGCCCGGCGGCAGGTCGTAAAGGGCGAGATCGGCGCGGATGGCTTCGATGGCGCGGGCTTGCGTCTCGGCCACGCGGGTGATGCGGTAGTCGATCCTCCGGCCGTCATGGTCGAGCGCAATCACGTCGCCCGGGTCGAGCGCCAACCTTGAAGGCGGCAGCGTGGCGGTGAGCGTCTCGCGCCCCACCCAGGCCTCCATCAGGGCGCGCCGGCAGCGGCGGTCGGCTTCCTCGAGCGAGACCGCCAGCGGGAAGGTCTCGGAGGCCACCCGCGCCGCCTGCACGGTGGTCCGGCGGGCCTCGACGGTGGCTGCGTCATACTCCTCGTCGGCCCGCACCAGTTGCCATTTGAGCGCCTGGGGCAGTTCCGTCTCCTGACCCCGGGTCAGCTCCATGACCTCGCCGGACCCGTTCGCCACCAGCTGGTCCGGCGTAATGGTCATGGCTGCCGCCCGGCCACGGGTGCGAAACACGATCCGTCCGCCGCTCTCCACGGCATCGAAGCCGAAGTGGCGGGCCAGCACCGCGATCGAGGCGCGGGGGCTTTCGAGCGCGGCCACGGTGAAGCCCGGCACGATGTCGGAAAGCTCGGAGACATCCACCAGGCTCGCGTCCAGCCCCGCCGCCCGGCAGAGATCCCGTACCAGGGCACCCAGCGATACCTGGCCGAGGCGGCCACCCATCCAGTGCCCCAGCCGCCAGTTCGCGGCGTCCGACCAGACGTCGGCGCGGGCAGGAAAATCCGGGTAAGGCCGGGCGTCCCAGGTCCAGAGCGCGGCCTCGCCGGTCTCGATCATCGGTTGGCCGGTGACAGTGGAGACCGGGTTCTTCGCCGCATCAGCCCAGTAGGAGAGCGTCGCCTCGACATAGCCCAGAAGCTCGCTCTCGATCAGGGGCTGTTCTGCACCCAGCGAGGCGGTGGCGAAGGGCATCTGGAAGAAGCCGCCCGCCGGCGCGGTGCCATAGGAAGTCTCATACGCGGCCGCGAGCTGCGACCGCGCGCCTTGTGCGCGTGCCATGTGTCAGTCCTTTCGATTGTTGTGTCAGGCGAGCGGGTCGCTCGTCACGTAATGCAGCGTCACCGCGATTACCGCGGCCTTGAGCGCCTGTGCGCCGTCGACGGGCAGGTCCACCGGCTGCGGCGCCTCGGGCTCTACCCAGTCGCAGAGCCCGCCCAGCGTGCGGTCACCGGCCAGCGCCGTGCCGATGGCGGCGGCCAGGCTGTCGAACGTGGCATCGCGGGCCGCTGGCGTCCTGCCCTGCACGATCACCTCGATCTCGGCGCGGTGCCGCCAGTGGTACTGCAGCGGTGACATGGTGACCTCCGGCTCCCCCGGTTCGCCATCGCGCAGGATCACCAGCCCGCCCGCCGGCACCCGCTCGGGCAGCACCTCGCTGCGCAGGACGGGGGCGTTGGGGATGGTCTGCAGGGTGGTGAGCAGGGCGGAGAGGATGGTTTCGCGGGGGGTGGGCATTGTCGCTACCGTGTTTCAGCTTGATACTCAGGTTGGTGCTGCATGGTTTTCCGGGCGGATACCATATCCGTATTCCTTGCAATTTTGCATCATCCGTAATACATAAATCGTTGCAGCGTATCACAGGTAAGACAGAATGCCGGCCCCGTCATTGAACATTTCCCCCGCCGTCAAGCGGGAATTGCGAACGCTTGGCGCGCGCATCAAGCGGGCACGCCTGCTGCGGCGCTTGCCCATGGAGCTGGTCGCCGAACGTGCCGGGACGAGCAGGGCCACGCTCTATCGTATCGAACGTGGTGACCCCAACGTGCGCATCGGCGCCTACATGCTGGTGCTGCAGGCGCTCGGCCTGCTCAAGGGGTTTGGCGATGTCGAGGACGCTCTGGGCGATTTGCTCAGTATTGAGCAACTTCCCAAACGGGCCCGCAGTCGTGGACACTCTGCCCGTGCTATGACCTGAACCCCGTGGCGGATGCTGCACGCATCCTCAAGACGCGGATCGACTTTGATGACGCGACCGCATCGCTGCGATTGCTGCAGGAGGTCGCGGAATATTTTCTGCGCCCTGCCGAGGGGGATCAGGTCATCCGGGAATGCGCCGCCGTGGTCCGCAACTGGCGCAGCTATGCGAAGCGCAGGCAGGCCCCTGCGGGCGAGATCGACCGGATGGCCCCGGCATTCGAGCACGAGGATCTGGACTACGCGCTGGGTCTGTGATCGGCGAAGCTCCCGTTTTCCCTGCAACGCCTGTTGCGATCAATTCTTCCACCTCTCCACGATCATCCCCGGTACCTTGCCCGCCACCGCCTCCGCCGCACCAACCAGATCGAGGCGCTTCTTCAGCTTCACCTGCGGGACCAGCACGAAGATCGGGATGGTGACGTTCTTGCGGAACCGCCGCTTCGCGGCCTTGAAGCTCAGCGGGTCGGATGTCCGCCGCGCCCGGGCCGTGCCGTCATCCACCAGCAGGGGAAAGCGCCCCTTGCGGTAGACGAAGCGCAGGCGGCGCCCGGTGCGTTCTTCCCACAGATGGGGCGTGATGCGTGCGTTGCGCGGCCCCCGCATTCGCTTCGCCACGCGATCCACCGGGATCGCCAGCCAGAACCTGTCGCTGGAGCGGATCAGCGCCCCGCGCTCGAACGCGCCCACAATTTCCGGCGCCTTCGACCAGATCAGCGCCGCCGCATTCATGCTGACGGTGCCTTCCGGATAGCGCCTGGCGCGGATGGTGTTGGCCAGCCGGCGCCCCAGCCCCGCCCCGGTGATCTGCCCGCGCCAGGCGCGCTTGACGGCACGCCCGGCCCGGTCCATGGCGAGTGAGACGGCCCGCTCGCCCGCGAGATACTCGCGGTGCAGTTGGGCCTGGATGTCCTCCTCGGTGCGGAAGGTGAACCTCATGCCGGCACCAGTTCGAGGGTCAAGATGAGCCGATCCCGGTCCCGCTTCGGCTCACCCTGGATGGTGAAGTTGTCGGCCCCAATGCTGATGCCATCGCCGGGCTTGGGGTTCGCCATCTCGGACACCCGCACGTCGACCAGCGTGGTCTCCGACAGGATCTGCGCCGCTCCGAAGGCGGTGACCTCATCCGGTGCCTTGCGGATCACCCGGACGGGCACGGGCGCACCACCGGCCGGATACCAGGTGGCATCCACCGCCATGTTGATATCCGCGAAGATTGCATCTAGGGCCGCCGCAAAGGCCGTCATCAGTTCGAGGAGAACAGCCGCACGGCCAGCGCCGGGCGCTTGTTGACCGGGAGGATCGAGGCCTCGGTGAGAAGGTCGATGCCATCACCGCGCTCGCGGGTCATCTGGCGGGCGTAAAGCTCCAGCCCGACGGTGTTGGCGGTCTCGATCAGGTTGGCGGGTGCCCCATAGGTGGTGAAGGTGTCGATGGTGCCCATGGGGAAGGCAATGCCTTCGCCCGCCGGGATCAGCCGCTCGGTGGTGCCGTTCGAAAGCGTGACGCTGGCGTTGTATTCCTCGAACAGGATGCCGGCGAAGGGGAAGGCACGGCGCATGTCCTCGCGCAGCGGCTGGGCGCCAGAGGCGTAGTACTGGTAGGCAGTCTCGACAGTCGCGTGCCCGATCAGCTTGTCGAAGAACTCGGGGGATACCAGCGCGCGCACCCCGGTCATGGTCTCGCCCTTCAGTTCGGTCTCGATCTGGCGCAGCACCGCGCGGACCTTCTGCTGCACCTTGGTCCCGGCGGTGCCCAGCACGAAGTCGGTTTCCTGCCGGGTGATGCCGAACTCGGTGAAGTAGTCATAGAGCGTGGTGCCGGCCCCGTCCTTGACGATGCCCCTGAGCGCATTGATCTCCATGTACTCCCGGGTCTGGGCGTGCTTGTTGCGCATCAGGGTCAGCTTGCGGGTCATGACCGCAACCAGCGGATCGGCACCGTTGCCGGACCCGATCGCCCGCACGCCCTGGATGTCGGCCGGCAGGATCACGTCGTTGTGGGGGATCCATGGCACCGCGAAGGAGCGCATGGTGCGCCCCTCGCGGGTGCCGACGGTGGCCGGCGCGCCGAGCGGCACCGAGGGCAGGAGCGACAGCACGCCCTCGCGAGCCTCGATCACCACGGTCCTTTGGGTGATGCCCTCGAAGCGGAACAGGCCGAGTTGCCCGAGGCGGGTGTATATGTTGGGCAGAATGTTGATGGCGCGGGTCATCTCGGCAAGCGAGAAGCCGCCCGCGTCGAACGGGTTCAGGATGGTGGGCATCAATATGTCTCCGGATGGGGTTGTGTTCTGGATCAGGCCGCATCACGCGGCACGATCCCGGCGGCGGCCAGCTGGCCTTCCTTGGTGGTAATCTTGGCGGCGGTGCCGACGGTGGCGTCATAGTTGAGCTGGGCCTTCGAGACGATGACGGGGCCGCGCGCGACCACGAGGCCGGTTGCATCGGCGGCCGTGGCGTCGACCGCCTCGATCAGCACCGCGACGGCAACCTCGGACCCGTCGGTGCCGGTATCGGGCGAGAGCTTGTACTTGCCGCTGGCGGTGATTTTGCCCAGCACGGCGCCGAGGGGGTAGTCGGTGCCGGCCAGGAGCGTCACTGTCTCGCGGCAGTAATCGGGGTTTTCCTCGTACTTGAGGAGGTCGCCCATCGAGGGCGGCTGGGTGAGAACGGGCATGGTGAGGGTCCTTCATCAGGTGGTGGCGTTTGCAGCGACTGCCCTTGCGGCTGCGATCAGCGGGCTTTCGGTCGGCGCGGGCTCGGCTGGCGGCGGAG
>JALTNO010000171.1 GCA_027000645.1 Paracoccaceae bacterium
AGATGGGCCATATCCGGCTCAGCCGCGCGGCCGATCTGGTGGTGGTGGCGCCGGCGACGGCGGACCTGATCGGCAAGATGGCCGGCGGGCTGGCCAACGATCTGGCCTCGACGCTGCTGATGGCCACAGACAAGCCGGTGCTGCTGGCGCCGGCGATGAACGTGCGGATGTGGGAACATCCCGCCTGCCGGCGCAACGTCGCCGCGCTGACTGGCGACGGGGTGCTGTTCGTCGGACCGAACGAAGGCGAGATGGCCTGCGGCGAATACGGTCCGGGCCGGATGGCCGAACCGCAGGAGATCGTCACGGCGATTGGGTCGGCGCTGGGCACGGGGCCGCTGGCCGGGCGGCGGATCGTGGTCACTTCGGGGCCGACGCATGAACCCATCGACCCGGTGCGCTACATCGCCAACCGCTCCTCCGGGGCGCAGGGGGCGGCGGTGGCGCGGGCGCTGGCCGAACTGGGCGCCGAGGTGGTCTTCGTCACCGGCCCGGCCGAGGTGCCGCCGCCGCCGGGGGTGCAGGTGGTGCCGGTGGAGACTGCGCAGGAGATGGCCGAGGCCGTACAGGCGGCCTTGCCGGCCGATGCGGCGGTGTTCGCGGCGGCGGTGGCTGACTGGCGGGTGGCGCGGACGGCAGAGAGCAAGCTGAAGAAAAGCCGGGACGGCCTTCCGGTCCTGGACTTCGTCGAGAACCCGGACATCCTGAAATCCGTGGCGCAGATGCGGCAGGGGCGCCCGCGGCTGGTGGTCGGCTTCGCGGCGGAAACCGATGACGTGATCGCCAATGCCGCGGCCAAGCGCGAACGCAAGGGCTGCGACTGGATCGTCGCCAATGACGTGAGCCCGCAAACCGGGATCATGGGCGGGGCCGAGAACGCGGTCGTGCTGATCACCCCGGAGGGGGTCGAGGAATGGCCCCGCATGGGCAAGGCCGAGGTCGCCCGGCGTCTGGCGCACCGCATTGCCGCGGTGCTGGAAAGCGGCTGAGGCGACCTGCGGGAGAAGGCTCAGCCGCGCGCGCCGGGGCGAAGGCGAAGCAGTGCCGCCAGCGCGCCGCGCCGTGTCCGTGGCTGGGCGGCGACCACCGGGACGGGCGCACTGGCAATGGCGATGTCTGGCGGCAGCAGTTCTGCGCCTTTTTCGAGGATCCGCCGGATCGACTCGATTGCCGCCTCCACGGCCGGCTGCGTCTGCGGGGCGTGATGCCGCGGGGGGCTGTGGCGGTGGATCCGGTCGGTCATGGCAAATCTCCCTGGTACTCGCATGCTCACGCGGGCCTGGCGGCTGTCGGCAATATTGACAGGATCGTGACGCCGCTGCCCTCAATTGGCCATATTCCGCCACAATCGGGCGATGAAAGGGCGGAAACGGGGCAGGATTCGGGCATTGTACTCAGGTTGTGACAAGTTCGGCGGGCAGGGTGCTCATTGTATCCCGTCCCGCGCGGTTCGGAGGTCCGGGGCTTTCAGGCGGCCCGCGGCTGCGGCATATCTTCTGCCATGACGGACATTTCCGCAGCCCATTTCGAATCTGTCGCGCGCCGCACCATCGAGGGCTTGCCCGAACCGTTCCGCAAGCTTGCCCGCGAAGTGGCGCTGCGTGTCGCCGACTGGCCCGAGCGGGACATGCTGGCCGATCTGGGGATCGCCGACCGGCGCGGGCTGACGGGGCTGTACGAGGGGATACCCCTGACCGAGAAATCGGTCTGGGACCAGCCGCAGCAGCCCGACATGGTCTGGATCTTCCGCGAGCCGATCCTCGCCGAATGGCGCGAACGCGGCGACGTGGCGCTGGACGACCTGATCGCCCATGTGGTGATTCACGAATTTGCCCATCATTTTGGCTGGTCCGACGAGGATATCGCGCGCATCGACCGCTGGTGGGAATGAGGGGCGCGCCGCCTGGCGCATGTCGCGTCCGATCGGACTGGTTCCGCCCGGGCCTGCGCCTGCCCTCCGCCTGTTCGGGGCACCGGCAGCCGCTCGGGCGCAAGATGCTCTATCCCGGATCGCGCCAGCGGTTCACGATCGGATAGCGCCGGTCCAGCCAGAAGGCGCGGTCGCTCAGACGGGTGCCGGGCGCGGACTGGAAGCGCTTGTATTCGCTGACATAGATCAGCTGTTCGACACGCCTTGCCGTTTCCCGGTCGAAGCCGGCGGCGACGCAATCGGCCACCGATCCGTCGCGATCCACGAGGATGTCGAGAATCCCGTCCAGCACCTCGTAGGGCGGCAGGCTGTCCTCGTCCTTCTGGTCGGGACGCAGCTCGGCGCTGGGGGGTTTGTCGATCACCCGCGGCGGGATCACCTCGCCCGCCGGTCCCTTCATCCACGGGCGGTGATGGGCGTTGCGCCAGCGGCAGGTCTCGAACACGCGGGTCTTGTAGAGGTCCTTGATCGGGTTGTAGCCGCCGGCCATGTCGCCATAGATGGTGGCATATCCCACCGCGATCTCGGACTTGTTGCCGGTGGTCAGCAGCATCTCGCCGAACTTGTTGGACATGGCCATCAGCAGCAGTCCGCGCAGGCGCGACTGGATGTTTTCCTCGGTCACGTCGGGGGCGCGGCCCGCGAACAGCGGCGCCAGCGTTTCCGTCACCGCCGCCCGCGCGCGAGAGATTGGCACATGGTCGTAGCGGCAACCCAGTGCCTTCGCCACGGCCCCGGCGTCTTCGAGCGATTCGGGACTGGTATATTCCGAGGGCAGCATCACGCAGCGCACGTTCTCCGCCCCCAGCGCATCGGTGGCAATCACCGCCACCAGCGCCGAATCGATCCCCCCCGAAAGGCCCAGCAGAACCTTCGAAAAGCCGCTCTTGCGCATATAGTCGCGCAGGGCCACGACCATCGCGTGATAGTCCTGTTCCCATTCGTCGGGGCAGTGCGCGCATTCGCCATCGCGCGCGCGCCAGCCTTCGGCCCCGCGTTCCAGGTCCACATGCGCGATCGCCTCTTCGAAGACCGGCAGCCGTGCCGCCAGCGCACCGCCGGGATTGAGCACGAAGCTGCCGCCGTCGAACACCTGGTCGTCCTGTCCGCCCACCATGTTGAGATAGATCAGCGGCAGGCCGGTCTCGACCACGCGCGAAACCATGTGATTCAGCCGCAGGTCGAACTTGTCGCGGTCATAGGGCGACCCGTTCGGCACCAGAAGGAACTCGGCCCCGGTCTCGGCCAGCGTCTCGGCCACGTCCTCGTACCACGCGTCTTCGCAGATCGGGCTGCCGATGCGCACGCCGTTCACCGCATAGGGGCCTGCCACCCGGCCCGAGGCGTAAAGCCGTTCTTCGTCGAACACGTTGTCATTGGGCAGGTGGTGCTTGAACACGCGGGCCGTGATGCGCCCGCCGGAAAGGATGTAATAGGCGTTGTAAAGCGCCACGCCTTCGATCGCCGGGCCGCCGATGGCCAGTGCCGGCCCCTCGGCGCAGTCGCGCGCCAGCTGTTCGACGGCGGCGATCGCGGCCTGATGAAAGACCGGCTTTCGCACCAGGTCCTGCGTCTGGTAGCCGGTGATGAACATCTCCGGCAGCGCCACGAGGTCGGCGCCGGCCTCGCGCCCCGCCTTCCATGCCTCGTGGGCCCTGGCGGCATTGCCGGCAAGGTCGCCCACCGTCGGGTCGAGTTGCGCCAGTGTCACGCGGAAACGGTCGGCCATGATGCCCCCTTGCCCTGTCTTCCCGCACGCATTTACCAGATCGGCGCCCAAGGAAAAGGGACAAGCGGGAAAACCCGTTGCCCCGGCGCGCGCCCTCGCCTAATTTCAAATGGTTCCGCGATCGGCGGCAACGGGGATGACGGGTGAGCGCATGAGGACTCTGGGAACGGCGATGGCGATGGTCGCGGGGCTGGCCCTTGCCGGGGCGGCGCTGGCGCAGGAGGGACAGGTCCGCACGACCCAGGACGAGATCGGCGGCGTTTACGAGGGTACCTTCCGCAATGGGCTGCAGCACGGCTTCGGCACCTACCGGCTGCCCAACGGCTATGAATACACCGGCGAATGGGTGGATGGTGAAATCAGGGGCAAGGGCATCGCGCGCTTTCCCAACGGGTCGGTCTATGAAGGCGAGTTCGCCAAGGGCAAGCCGCACGGCATCGGCAAGATCACCTTCGCCGATGGCGGCACCTATGAGGGCGAATGGAAGGACGGCGTGATCGACGGGCAGGGGGTTGCGGTCTATGCCAACGGAGTGCGCTACGAAGGATCGTTCCGCAACGCCAGGCATCACGGCTACGGCGTGATGACCAGCCCCGGCGGCTACGAATACCGCGGCGATTGGGTCAATGGCGAAAAGGAAGGCAAGGCCACCATCACCTATCCCGACGGCGCCGTCTATGAAGGCGAGGTCAAGGCCGGCAAGCGCCATGGCCAGGGCAAGCTGACCCTGCCCGACGGGCTGGTCTATGAAGGTGAGTGGAAGGACGGCCAGATCAACGGCAAGGGCCGCCTGACCCAGCCCAATGGCGACGTCTACGAAGGCGACCTCGTCGCAGGCCGGCGCGAAGGCTATGGCCGCGTCACCTATGCCAATGGCGACGTCTACGAGGGCGAGTTCAAGGACGACCGCCGCCACGGTCAGGGCACCTTCACCGGCGCCGACGGCTACGTCTATACCGGAAGCTGGGTCGCCGGCCAGATCGAGGGGGAAGGCGAGGTCCGCTATCCCGACGGTTCGGTCTATGTCGGCCAGTTCCGTGCCGACCTGCCCGACGGCAAGGGCCGGATCACCTATCCCGACGGTTCCACCTATGAAGGCGACTGGGTCGCCGGCGTCATCGAGGGCGAAGGCGTCGCCACCTATGCCAACGGCATCGTCTACAAGGGCGGGTTCAGGAACGCCCGCAATGACGGCTACGGGGTGATGACCTATCCCGACGGCTACCGCTATGAAGGCGAATGGAAGGACGGTCAGCGCCACGGCCAGGGCAAGGCGACCTATGCCGATGGCTCGGTCTATACCGGCCAGTTCGTCAACGGCCGGCGCGAGGGCCAGGGCGAGATCGTGATGGCCGACGGGTTCCGCTACAAGGGCGAATGGAAGGCGGGCGAGATCAGCGGCTACGGCGTGGCCACCTATGCCAATGGCGACGTCTATGAAGGCATGTTCGAGAACGGCAAGCGCCAGGGCAAGGGAACGATGCGCTATTCCTCGGGGCAGGAGGCCACCGGCGAATGGGAAGACGGCGCGCTCAAGGATGGCGGCTGAGCGGCGCCTTTCGTCATTTTCCGGCTTTGCAATTCCGGCGACGCTCCGTATAAACTGTCCCGCATGACGAGCCACGCACATATTTCCGCCCTGACCGCCGCCCGCGGCGTGGCTCTGCGTGGCCTCCTGCTCCTAGTCCGCCTCTGAGCGTGCCCTTCCTGGCGCGCCCGCTCAGAGGAGACGCCTGCGCGCCAGACGGCTTGGGACAGACACGAAAGATACCGACATGACCAATTCTTCCGAACAGGATCGCGTACTGATCTTCGACACCACGCTGCGCGACGGCGAACAGAGCCCCGGCGCCACCATGACCCACGAGGACAAGCTGGAAATCGCCGCGCTGCTGGACGAGATGGGCGTTGATATCATCGAGGCCGGCTTCCCCATCGCCTCCGAAGGCGACTTCCGCGCGGTGTCGGAGATCGCGAAGAACGCGAAGAACGCGGTGATCTGCGGGCTGGCGCGCTCGGCGCCGGGGGATATCGACCGCGCGGCCGAGGCGCTGAAGGCGGCCGAACGCTTCCGCATCCACACCTTCATCTCGACCTCGCCGCTGCACATGAAATACAAGCTGCAGATGGAGCCGGACGCGGTGATCGAGGCGATCGAGGCCTCGGTCAGCCGCGCCCGCAACCTGACAGACGACGTGCAGTGGAGCCCCGAGGACGGCACCCGGACCGAACCCGACTTCCTCTGCCGGGCGGTGGAAACCGCGATCCGGGCCGGGGCCACCACCATCAACATCCCCGACACGGTGGGCTATACCGTGCCCAGCGAAAGCGCCCGCCTCATCGCAATGCTGCGCGAACGGGTTCCCGGCGCCGACGAGGTGATCTTCGCCACCCATTGCCACAACGATCTGGGCATGGCCGTGGCCAACGCGCTGGCGGCGGTCGAGGCCGGCGCGCGGCAGATCGAATGTACCATCAACGGGCTGGGCGAACGCGCCGGCAACGCGGCGCTGGAAGAGGTGGTGATGGCCATGCGGGTGCGCAACGACGTCCTGCCCTATCGCACCGGCATCGACACCACCAGGATCATCCGCGCCAGCCGGCTGGTCTCCACCGCCACCGGATTCCCGGTGCAGTACAACAAGGCGGTGGTGGGCAAGAACGCCTTTGCCCATGAAAGCGGCATCCATCAGGACGGGATGCTGAAACATGCCGGCACCTACGAGATCATGCGCCCCGAGGATGTGGGCCTGAGCCAGTCGAACCTGGTGATGGGCAAGCATTCGGGCCGCGCCGCGCTGCGCGACAAGCTGCGCCAGCTGGGCTACGAGGTGGGCGACAACCAGCTCAAGGACATCTTCGTCCGCTTCAAGGAACTCGCCGACCGCAAGAAGGAAGTCTATGACGACGACATCATCGCGCTGGTGGGCGCCACGGCCGATGGCGAGGACGAAAGGCTGCAACTGGTCTCGCTGAAGGTGATCTGCGGCAGCGGCGGCCCGGCCGAAGCCACGATCGAGATGGAGGTGGATGGCCGCGAAGCCATCGCCACCGAACATGGCGACGGCCCGGTGGATGCCACCTTCAAGGCGGTACGCGCCATCTATCCCAATGATGCCCGGCTGCAACTCTACCAGGTCCATGCGGTGACCGAGGGCACCGACGCCCAGGCCACCGTCAGCGTGCGGCTCGAGGAAGACGGCCACATCGCCACCGGCCAGTCGGCGGATACCGATACCGTGGTCGCCTCGGCGCGGGCCTATATCAACGCGCTCAACCGCCTGGCCGTCCGGCGCCAGAAATCGCGCCCCGAGTCCCTTGCCGCGCCTTCGGCCGGGGCACGCGACGCCTCCTGACATCCCCCCCGGCCGTTCGGGCCGGGGGCCGTTCCTTTTTCTGGCCGCAAGTATCCCGGGGGAGTCGCCCGGCACGGGCGACGGGGGCAGAGCCCCCATCCCCGGCCCGGCGGATTTGCGCCAGCGGCCCGGATTCGGCCCTTTCACCTGTCGCACGCTCCGCCTATAAGAAATCCGCCCGGCCCGGGATGGGAATCGCCGGGCCGAAGGCAGTTCTCTACAGGATCACGCAGGCATGGCGATTTTCGGAAATCTTGGCGGTCTGTTCGCCGCTGACATGGCGATCGACCTCGGAACGGCGAATACGCTCGTTTACGTCAAGGGCCGCGGGATCATCCTGTCGGAACCCTCCGTGGTGGCCTATCACGTCAAGGACGGCATCAAGAAGGTGCTCGCCGTGGGCGAGGACGCCAAGCTGATGCTGGGCCGCACCCCGGGCAGCATCGAGGCCATCCGCCCCATGCGCGAAGGCGTGATCGCCGATTTCGACACCGCCGAGGAGATGATCAAGCACTTCATCCGCAAGGTGCACAAGCGCTCGACCTTCTCCAAGCCCAAGATCATCGTCTGCGTGCCCCACGGCGCCACGCCGGTGGAAAAACGCGCCATCCGCCAGTCGGTGCTTTCGGCCGGCGCCCGCAAGGCGGGGCTGATCCCCGAACCCATCGCCGCCGCCATCGGGGCGGGAATGCCGATCACCGACCCCACCGGCAACATGGTGGTCGATATCGGCGGCGGCACCACCGAGGTCGCCGTGCTCAGCCTCGGCGACATCGTCTATGCCCGCTCGATCCGGGTCGGTGGCGACCGCATGGACGAGGCGATCATCTCCTACCTGCGCCGGCAGCAGAACCTGCTCATCGGCGAGGCCACCGCCGAGCGCATCAAGACCTCGATCGGCACCGCGCGGATGCCCGATGACGGGCGCGGCCAGTCCATGCACATCCGCGGCCGCGACCTGCTCAACGGCGTGCCCAAGGAGATCGAGATCTCCCAGGCCCAGGTGGCCGAAGCGCTGAGCGAGCCGGTCCAGCAGATCTGCGAGGCGGTGATGACGGCGCTCGAGACCACGCCGCCGGATCTGGCCGCCGACATCGTGGACCGCGGGGTGATGCTGACCGGGGGTGGGGCGCTGCTGGGCGATCTCGACCTTGCCCTGCGCGAGCAGACCGGACTTGCCGTCTCAATCGCCGACGAAAGCCTCAACTGCGTGGCGCTGGGCACGGGCAAGGCGCTGGAATATGAAAAACAGCTGCGTCACGCGATTGACTATGACAGCTAGGATGCCCACCCTTTCCGGGGAACGCTGAAGCAATCGCGCAACCGGCGCCGGAAGGAGTCGCTTGGCCAGGGACCGCACACAGCGCGAAGACTACGCCACCCCGTTGCGCCGCCTGCTTCTGGGGATCGTCGTCCTGTTGCTACTGGCGATCTTCCTGGTATGGCGAATCGACAGCCCGCGGGTCGAACGTTTCCGCGCCCAGGTGGCCGACAGGGTGGTGCCGCCGATGGACTGGGCGATGGCCCCGATGACGGGTTTCATCAACCTTGTCCGCGACTTCCAGAGCTATCAGCGCCTGGCCCAGCAGAACCGCGAGCTGCGCAGCGAATTGCGGCAGATGCAGGCGTGGAAGGAGGCCGCGCTGCAGCTTGAACAGGAAAACGCGCGGCTTCTCGATCTCAACAAGGTGCGGCTCGACCCGCGGCTGACCTACATCACCGGCGTGGTGCTGGCCGACAGCGGCTCGCCCTTCCGGCAATCGGTGCTCATCAACGTGGGCGCGCGCGACGGGGTCGTGGACGGCTGGGCGGCGATGGACGGGATCGGCCTTGTCGGGCGGATTTCCGGCACCGGCCGGACCACCTCGCGGGTGTTGCTGCTGACGGATGCGGCAAGTTCGGTGCCGGCGGTGATCCAGCCCTCGGGGCAGACGGCACTGGTGACCGGCGACAACACGCCGGCGCCGGTCATCGACTTCGTGGAAAACCCCGACCTGGTGCGTCCCGGCGACCGGGTGGTGACCTCGGGCGATGGCGAGGTCTTTCCGCCGGGGCTGCTGATCGGGCAGGTGGCCGAGGACCGCACCGGCCGGCTCAGGGTGCGCCCGGCGGCCGATTTCGAGCGCCTCGAATATCTGCGCGTCCTGCGCCACTACGGGACCGAAAGGATCACCGATCCCGGTGGCATCGTCGCGCCTGCCGATGCCGGCTCGGCGGCCGGGGCCGGAAGTCCCGCCGCCGAGCCCGATCCCGCATCCGGACCGGAGGCCGCCACCGATGGCTGAGCTGGCGCCGACCCGGCTGGTGGCGATGCGGGCGCTGTATGTGGCGCTGGCGCTGGGCGTGATCTTCGTTCATCTGCTGCCGCTGACCACGCACCCGGTCCGCTGGGCGCCGCCCGACCTTCTGGTGGCGCTGACGCTGGCCTGGGTGGTGCGGCGGCCCGAGCATGTGACGGCCCTGACGATTGCCGCGGTCATGCTGCTGGCCGATCTCCTGTTCCAGCGGCCGCCGGGGCTGTGGGCGCTGCTGACGGTGCTGGCTGCCGAATATCTCCGCCCCGGACCGGCCAGCCAGGGCGAAACCGGCATGATCGGCGAATGGCTGGGTTTCGGACTCGCGGTTCTGGTGATGATGGTGGCCAATCGCATGATCCTGGGGTTGCTGGCCGTACCGCAGGCGCAGATGAGCCTTGACGTGATCCGCCTGGTCCTGACCGTGGCCGTCTATCCGCTGGTCGTTCTTTTCCTCCAGGGCGTGCTTCGCGTGCGCCGGCCTGCACCGGGGGACGCGGCCGTGCCGGGGGGGCGGGCATGAGACGCAATCCGCGCGAACTCGAACTGCTGCATCGACGGACCGGCCGGCGCGCGCTTCTGGTGGGGGGGCTGCAGCTGGCCTTCGCCGGGGCGCTGGTCCTGCGGATGCGCTACCTCCAGATCGAACAGGCCGACCAGTATCGCCTGCTGGCCGAGGAAAACCGGATAAACATCCGCCTGATTCCGCCCACGCGAGGCCGCATCTACGACCGCAACGGCGTGATCCTTGCCCAGAACCGGCAGAGCTATCGCATCGTCATCGTCCAGGAAGACGCGGGCGACGTGGAAAAGGTGATCGAGAACCTCGGGCGGCTGATCCCGCTCGATCCCGAGAACATCGAAAGCGCGCTGGATGAAATGCACCGAAGCGCACCCTTCCTGCCGGTGACGCTGGTCGATCAGGTCGCGTGGAACGACATGGCCAGGGTCGCCGCCAACGCTCCGGCGCTGCCCGGGATCACCCCCGAGGTCGGCCTGACCCGGTTCTATCCGCAGCGCGAGGTCTTCGCCCATGTGGTCGGCTACGTGGGTCCGGTCAGCGATTACGACCTGTCGCGGCTGGAAGAGCCGGACCAGGTCCTGCGTATTCCCCGCTTTCAGATCGGCAAGTCCGGGGTCGAGGCCCGGCGCGAGGATCTGCTGCGCGGCAAGGCCGGCGCGCGCCGGGTCGAGGTCAATGCCACCGGCCGGGTCATGCGCGAACTGGACCGGCAGGAAGGCACGCCGGGGGCCGACCTGCAACTGACCGTGGACACGGATCTTCAGGCCTACATCCTCGACCGGGTGAAGGGAGAGAGCGCTTCCGTCGTGGTGGTCGATTGCGAAACCGGCGATCTGCGCGCGGTCGCCTCTTCCCCCAGCTTCGACCCCAACCTGTTCGTGCGCGGCATTTCGGTGGCGGACTACCGGGCGCTGATGGACGACCCGTACCGCCCGCTTGCGGCCAAGTCGGTTCAGGGCACGTACCCGCCCGGCTCCACCTTCAAGATGATCGTGGCTCTGGCGGCGCTGGAGGCGGGCGTCATCACCCCCGAGGACACCACCTTCTGTCCCGGCTATCTCGATGTCGCCAACCGCCGCTTCAACTGCTGGAAGCGTTCGGGACATGGCCGCGTCGATCTGCTCAAGTCGCTGGAGCAGAGCTGTGACGTCTACTACTACTCCGTCGCGCTCAAGATCGGAATCGAGAAGATCACCGAGATGGCCAGGCGGCTGGGGCTGGGTTACAAATACGACCTTCCCCTGTCGGGCATCGCCCACGGGAACACCCCGACGAAAGAGTGGAAGAAGAAGAACTACAACCAGGAATGGCTGATCGGCGACACGGTGAACTCGGCCATCGGGCAGGGGTTCGTGCTGGCCTCGCCCGTGCAGCTGGCGGTGATGACCGCGCGGCTGGCGACCGGGCGGGCCGTCACGCCGCGCCTGATCAAGTCGATCAACGGGATCGAACAGCCCGATGGTGCCGGCGATCCGCTGGGCCTGAACGAGAACGACCTGCGCGTGGTGCGTCGCGGCATGTTCCAGGTCAGCAACAGCCGCCGCGGCACCGCGTTCCGCAGCCGCATTGCCGAAAAGACCCTGCTCATGGCCGGCAAGACCGGGACCAGCCAGGTGCGCAACATCTCGGCGGCGGAACGTGCCTCGGGCGTGATCCGCAACGAGGACCTGCCGTGGGAGCGGCGCGATCACGCCCTGTTCGTCTGCTATGCTCCGTTCGAGGCGCCCCGATACGCCGTGTCGGTGGTGGTCGAACATGGCGGCGGCGGATCGACCGCGGCGGCCCCGGTCGCGCGCGACGTGATCCTGCAGGCGCTCTATGACGGGACGCCGCCGCTCGAGGCCTATCCCGAGCGTGACCGCCCCCGCATCAAGGCCCAGCAGGAGCGGCTTTCGCGCGAACGCGCCCGCCGCGATGCCGGCAAGAGGGACCGGGCATGAGCTATCTCGAATACACTGTCAGGTCGGTGCCCACCGGCTGGCGCAAGGTATTCCACATGAACTGGCCGCTGACGATTCTTCTGGTCGCCATTGCCAGCGTCGGGTTCCTGATGCTGTACGCGGTTGCCGGGGGATCGTTCCAGCCCTGGGCCGAACCGCAGATGAAACGCTTTGCGGTGGGGATGGTTGCAATGTTCGCCATCGCCATGGTGCCCATATGGTTCTGGCGCAATGTCGCGGGTGTTGCCTATCTCGGCTCGCTTCTGCTCCTGCTCATGGTCGAGCTGTTCGGCTCGGTCGGCATGGGGGCGCAGCGGTGGATCGACCTCGGGTTCATGCGCCTGCAACCGTCGGAACTGACCAAGATCGCCATGGTGATGATGCTGGCGGCCTATTACGACTGGCTGCCAGCCAACCGGACCTCGCACCCGTTCTGGGTGCTGGTTCCTCTGGTCATCATCCTGGTGCCGACCGCGCTGGTGCTGCGCCAGCCCGACCTCGGCACCGCGATTCTGCTGCTGACCGCAGGGGGCGGGATGATGTTCCTCGCCGGGGTCCACTGGGGCTATTTCGCCGCCGTGATCGCCGCCGTCACCGGGCTGGTGGCGGCGGTCTTCGAAAGCCGCGGCACCAGTTGGCAACTTCTCAAGGACTACCAGTACCGACGTATCGACGTGTTTCTCGACCCGGACCTGGATCCGCTGGGCGCGGGCTATCACATCACCCAGTCCAAGATCGCGCTCGGTTCGGGGGGCTGGGCCGGCCGCGGCTTCATGCAGGGAACCCAGACCCGCCTGAACTTCCTGCCCGAGAAGCATACCGACTTCATCTTCACCACCCTGGCCGAGGAATTCGGCTTCGTCGGCGGGGTCTCGATTCTCGTCCTCTACCTGCTCATCATCCTGTTCTGCATCCACACCGCACTGGCCACCCGGGACCGGTTCGCCTCGCTCAACACGCTGGGCATCGCCATCACCTTCTTCCTGTTCTTTGCCGTGAACATGTCGATGGTGATGGGGCTGGCGCCGGTGGTCGGCGTGCCGCTGCCGATGGTCAGCTACGGCGGTTCGGCCATGCTGGTGCTGCTGGCCGCCTTCGGACTGGTGCAGAGCGCCCATATCCACCGCCCCCGTCAGAAATAGGCTGCCCATGAGCGTCAACGTGCTCTTCTCCGCCCCGCCCGACGACTGGCCGCTCTACGAGGGGCCGCTCGGCCGCGCCCTGCGCGCCACGGGGCTTCGGTTCAAGCTTGCCACCGACATGCCGCCCGGGCAGGTCGATTACATCGTCTATTCCCCGAAAGGCCCCCTGCAGGACTTCTCCGCCCATACCCGCCTCAAGGCGGTGCTCAGCCTCTGGGCCGGGGTGGAACGGATCGTCGCCAACCCGACGCTGAAGGTGCCGCTGACGCGCATGGTCGATCACGGGTTGAGGCAGGGCATGATCGAATGGGTGGCGGGCCATGTTCTGCGCCACCATCTGGATATCGATGCGCATGTCCTCAACCAGGACGGCGTCTGGCGTCCCTGCACGCCTCCGCTGGCCGAGGACCGCCCGGTGACCATACTCGGCCTCGGCGCGCTGGGCCGCGCGGTTGCCGGCGCGCTGGCGGGGCTGGGCTTCGACGTGACCGGCTGGAGCCGCACCCCGCGCCGCATCGAGGGCATCCGCACCGTCCACGGCCCCGAAGGTCTTGCCCGCGCCCTCGAGCGGGCCGAGATCGTCGTGCTGCTGCTGCCCGACACGCCGGAAACGGAAAACCTCCTGAACGCCGAGACGCTGGCGCTTCTGCCGCGCGGCGCGGTGGTCATCAACCCGGGTCGGGGGCCGCTGATCGACGACGCCGCCCTGCTTGCCGCGCTCGACAGCGGGCACCTGCGCCACGCCACCCTGGACGTGTTCCGCACCGAGCCCCTGCCGCCCGATCATCCTTTCTGGGCGCATCCCCGCGTCACCGTCACCCCCCATGTCGCCGCCGAAACCCGGCCCGAATCGGCCGCGCGGGTCATTGCCGAGAACATCCGCCGCGCCGAGGCCGGAGAGGCGCTCCTCCACCTCGTGGATCGCGACCGCGGATATTGACCCGCCCGGCCATGGGGCGCGGGCGCAAGAATCCTGTTGCGCGACCGGCGCGGAATCGCCCAAGTGGAAAAAACCATTTCGGGAGAGACACCATGACCCGCCGCAACCGCTCCTTCGGCCCCATGACAACCGCCATTCACGCCGGCGAAGGACCCGACCCGGCGACCGGCGCTTCGGCGCCGCCGATCCACATGTCCTCCACCTATGTCAGCGAGAGCGTCGCCGGGTTCTCGGCCCACGATCTGGCCGAGGACACCGGCTGGCTCTATTCCCGCTGGGGCAATCCGACCGTGGCGATGCTTGAATCCAAGATCGCCGCCCTGCAGGGAACCGAAGCCTGCCTGTGCACCGCCTCCGGCATGGCCGCGGCCACCGCGATCTTTCTCACCTTCCTGTCGGCGGGAGATCACTGCGTGGTGTCGGACGTGTCCTATGCGGGGGTGGCGGAACTGGCCCGGGACACGCTGCCGCGCCTGGGGATCGAGGTGACCACCGTCAACATGGCCGATCTCGATGCCGTCGCCGCAGCGATGCGGCCCGAAACGCGGCTCGTTCACACGGAAACGCCGGTCAACCCGATCGGGCGGCTGACCGACCTCGCAGCAGTGGCGCGCATCGCCCACGATGCCGGCGCACTGCTGTCCTGCGACGCCACCTTTGCCTCGCCGCTGGGGATGGACACGGCGGCACTGGGCGTCGATCTGACCATGCATTCGATCACCAAGTATATCGGCGGGCACGGCGATGCCGTGGGCGGAGCCGTGGCGGGCAGCGCCGAGCTGATCGGACGGATGCGGCTGGAGGCCGCCATCCACCACGGCGGTATCCTGTCACCCTTCAACGCCTGGCTGGTCGCGCGCGGAACCGCGACCCTGCCGTTGCGCATGAAGGCGCACGAGGCGGGCGCGCGGATGGTGGCGGAATGGCTCGAAGCCCGCCCCAGGGTGACACGGGTGATCTGGCCCGGCCTCGCCTCGCACCCGCAGCACGATCTCGCGGTGCGCCAGATGCGCAACATGTCCGGCATGATCGCCTTCCAGGTGGGTGACGCCGCCACCGGCGAAGCCATTGCCCAGGACATGATCGATCGGCTCGAAGTGATCCACTACGCGGTGTCCCTGGGCCACCACCGGTCGCTGATCTTCTGGATGGGGACCGAAGGCCTGATGGACAGCTCGTTCCGCCTGACCGGCGACCAGCTTGCCGCCTGGCGTGACTGGGCGGGCGACGGGATATTCCGCCTCTCGGTCGGCCTCGAGGATCCCGAGGACCTGATCGCAGATCTCGACCGGGTCCTCTGACCCAGCCCTTTTTCTGGCATTCAAGTATCCCGGGGGGTGAACTGGCCCGGCAGGGCCAGGAGGGGGGCAGAGCCCCCTTCGGCCTGCTTCACCCGCCGCCGCAGACCGGGCAATCCTTGCGCCGCTTCAGCGTGATCTTGCGGTTTTCGCCATAAAGCGCGTCATAGATCAGCATCTGGCCGCGCAGCGGTTGGCCTGCGCCGGTGATGAGCTTGATCGCCTCCACCGCCATCATCGCGCCGACCACGCCGGGCAAGGGCCCGACCACTCCGGCCTCGGCACAGCTGGGGGCCAGCCCGGCGGCAGGCGGTTCGGGAAAGACGCACTGATAGCAGGGGGCGCCGCGGGCGGGGTCGAACACGCTGAGCTGCCCTTCCCATTGCGACAGCGCCCCCGAAACCAGCGGCTTTCCCAGCGCCACGGCAGCCCGGTTGGCCAGATAGCGGGTGTCGAAATTGTCGGTCCCGTCGAGGATCAGGTCGTAATCGGCGAAAAGCTCCTCGGCGATTTCCTCGTCCAGCCGGCGGTGATAGGGGCGCACCAGGACGCCCGGGTTCTGCGCCTCCATCGCGGCTTGCGCCGAAAACACTTTCGGCATGCCGATATCGGCATCCGCGTGAATGATCTGGCGCTGAAGATTTGCATTTTCCACCACGTCGTCGTCGATCACGCCGATGGTCCCCACTCCCGCCGCGGTCAGGTACAGCAGCGCCGGCGAGCCCAGACCGCCCGCTCCGATCACCAGCACGCGGGCCTGCTTGAGCTTCTTCTGGCCGGGGCCGCCGATCTCGCGCAGAACCACGTGCCGCGCATACCGCCCCAGTTCCTTTTCCGTGAAGGTTTCCCCGCTCACCGGTGCGCTCTCCTTCTGCCCTTCCTGTTCGGCTGCCCGTGCCTTGCGCCCCAGCGCCCGCACCCCTGCCGCGTAGAGACCGACGATGCCCCCGATCGCGCCCAGATACAACCACGGCACGATCGAGCCCCCGGTCGCCGCGCGCATGGGATGGCCCGGCGGCAGGAACAGCTGAACCGCGAAAACCATGGCGAAAAGAACCGCCTGCACGCCCAGCCGCGCCCGCACGGGCACCTGCATCAGATGCCCCATCCCCCAGAGCGCGGCGGCCATGGCCAGAACCAGCAGCATCAGCCCCGCCCCGTCGAGCCGAAGCCGCCTTCGCCGCGCGCCGTGCTGCCCAGCTGCGCGACCAGTTCGAACCGCGCCTGCAGCACCGGCGCCACCACCATCTGGGCGATGCGGTCGCCATGGGCCACCGTGAAGGGTTCGCTGCCGGCATTCATCAGGATCACGCCCACCGGCCCGCGGTAATCGGAATCGATCGTGCCCGGCGCGTTGGGCAGGGTGATGCCATGTTTCAGCGCCAGCCCCGAACGCGGCCGGATCTGCACCTCGTAGCCTTCGGGGATTTCCATGCGCAGCCCGGTCGGGATCAGCGCCCGCGCCCCCGGGGCCAGGACGACCTCGCGGCGATCGGGCAGGTTGGCGCGCAGATCAGCACCCGCCGCGCCTGCGCTTTCGTAGGCGGGCAGCGGCACCGCGCTGTCGGCGCCGGGTTCGCGAATCATGCGGATCGTGACCATGCGGCCCCCTTCCATCGTCCTGGTGCCCCCGCATAGCAGCCGCCCCCGCGCCCCTGCAAGGCACCGCTCGCGGCTGGACAAGGCAGCAATGCTGTGACAAAGGGCCGACAACAGGAGACACCCATGACCACCACCCGCTTCGCCCCGTCCCCCACCGGCTACATCCATGTCGGCAACCTGCGCACGGCGCTGATGAACTGGCTGATCGCGCGCAAGGCCGGCGGCACCTTCATCCTGCGCATCGACGACACCGATCCCGAACGCTCCAGGCAGGAATATGTCGATGCCATCAGGGAAGATCTCGAGTGGCTTGGCCTGACCTGGGACCGCGAAGAGCGTCAGTCCGAACGGCTCGACCGCTATGCCGAGGCCGCCGACCGTCTGCGCGCGATCGGCCGCTTCTACGAGGCCTTCGAGACTCCGACCGAACTGGATCTCAAGCGCAAGAAGCAGCTGAACATGGGCCGCCCCCCGGTCTATGACCGCGCGGCGCTGAAGCTGACCGAGGCCGAGAAGGAAAAGCTGCGGGCCGAACGCGGCAACGGCGTGTGGCGGTTCAAGCTCGATCACGAGCGCATCGAATGGACCGACGGCATCCTCGGAGAGGTTTCCATCGACGCCGCCAGCGTCTCCGACCCGGTGCTGATCCGGGGCGACGGGCAGGTGCTCTACACCCTGGCCTCGGTGGTGGACGACATGGAGATGGGCGTGACCGACGTGGTGCGCGGCTCGGACCATGTGACCAACACCGCGACCCAGATCCAGATCATCCGGGCGCTGGGCGGCACGCCGCCACGCTTTGCCCATCATTCGCTTCTGACCGGCCCGCAGGGCGAGCCCCTGTCCAAGCGGCTGGGCACGCTGGCGCTGCGCGAGCTGCGCGAACAGGGGGTGCAGCCGATGGCGCTGCTCAGCCTGATGGCGCGGCTGGGTTCGTCCGATCCGGTGGTGCTGCGCACCGACATGGCCGAGTTGATCGAGGGCTTCGACATCTCGCGCTTCGGTGCCGCGCCAACCAGGTTCGACGTGAACGACCTCTTCCCGCTGACTGCGCGCTATCTCCAGGGCCTGCCCTTCGCGGCGGTTCGCGACGAGGTGCTGGCGCTGGGCGTGCCCGAAGAGCTTGCCGAGCGGTTCTGGCTGGTGGCGCGCGAGAACATCACCACGCTGAACGACCTCGAAAAATGGTGGGCGCTGTGCCGCGACGGGGCCGAACCCCTGATCGACGAGGCGGACCGCGATTTCGTGGAACAGGCGCTGGCGTTGCTGCCCGAGGGACCCTTCGACGACGACACGTGGGCCGAATGGACGGCGGCCGTGAAGGCCGCCACCGGGCGCAAGGGCAAGGCGCTGTTCATGCCGCTGCGCAAGGCGCTGACGGGGATGGAGCGCGGCCCGGAGATGGGGGCGCTCATGCCGCTGTTGCAGGTGGTGCGGGCCCGCGACAAGGGGCGCTAGAGGGCGCCGATCGGCCGGTTTC
>JALTNO010000172.1 GCA_027000645.1 Paracoccaceae bacterium
CGATAAATATCTGGCAACTTCATGTCGCTGGGTGTCGGTGCGGTCAGGATGGCCCTCATCTCTCACGAATGGAACTACTGCGAGAAAACTCTCTACCGTCTGGCGATTGGTTTGTAGTACGTCATCGGTTGGCAAAACGACGCGCGGGGCGATCCAGTCATCAGAGAAACGCCCACGGATATAATCAAACTCCAGAACGTTGTGGCGGCAGGGGCGGAGAGCATTGTCCAAGATAAATGCGCGCTTCCAGTCATTTAGTGAACGTCCCCGGTCCCGGATCTCTATGAGTTGCCTGTCCCACGTCTCGCGGTCGATGATGGCCTTGTGCTCGCCGGGGTAGCTCTGCCCCTTGTGCACCGCCTCGCCGATATAGGCGCGGTTGTTCAGCATCCGGTAAAGAAACTTCTTGTCGATCCGGTTGCCCCTGGGCGTGCGGATGCCGCGTTTCGCGACTTCCCGCGCCAGTTCGGTCCCCGATCCGATCTCGAGAAACCGCGCGAAGATCCAGCGGACATGCTCCGCGCGGTCCTCGTCGATGACGAGCTTGCGGTTTTCGACCCGGTAGCCCCAGGGCGGCACCCCGCCCATCCACATGCCCTTCTTGCGGCTGGCCGCGAACTTGTCCCTGATCCTTTCGGCCGTCACCTCGCGCTCGAACTGGGCGAAGGAGAGCAGGATGTTCAGCGTCAGCCGGCCCATGGATGTTGTGGTATTGAAGGACTGCGTCACCGAGACGAAGGTCACGTCGTTGCGATCAAACACCTCGACCAGCTTGGCGAAGTCGGCCAGCGAGCGGCTGAGGCGGTCGATCTTGTAAACGACCACAACATCGACCAGCCCGTCCTCGATGTCGGCGATCAGCCGCTGCAGGCCGGGCCGCTCCAGCGTGCCGCCCGAGATGCCGCCATCGTCATAGCGGTCGCGCACAAGCACCCAGCCCTCGGAACGCTGGCTGGCAATGTACGCCTCGCAGGCCTCCCGCTGCGCGTCGAGGCTGTTGAACTCCTGCTCCAGCCCCTCTTCGGAGGACTTGCGGGTGTATATGGCGCAGCGGCGCTTGATCTTCACTCCCGTCATGCGCGCCTCCGGTTCTTGAGCCCGAAGAACACCCAGCCGTTCCAGCGGGTGCCGGTGATGGCGCGGGCGACCGAGGACAAGGACTTGTAGGGGCGGCCCTGCCATTCATAACCATCGGCGGTGACGGTGACGACGTGTTCCACGCCCTGCCATTCGCGGATCAGGCGCGTGCCGACGATGGGCTTGAGATCGGCCCGGATGCGGCTCTTGCTGCGATCGCCTCCGTCGAGTTCTTCCCCGAGCCGTTCGAGCCGCTTCACCGTCTCCGGATTCAACCCGCGAAGGCTGAGTTCCTGGATGCGATAGGCCAGCCGGCTTTCAAGGTAACGCCGGTTGAAGGGCGGCGGGTCGCTGTCGAACAGTTCTCGCCACTGGACCTTCAGCTCGGGCGTCTTCATGGTTTTCAGCGCGGCCAGGCGCGCTGGGATGGGATCATGCGAATTCATTCGGTCCTCCGTTCGGTTGGACCTGCACTACCGCTCTGGTCGAGTGAGTTGTGTAGCGGAAATTCTCCATGTTTCGCGAAGAGTTGCCCCTGTTCCCGCATCCGCAGGCGGATCAGGCCGTGGGCCAGCAGGGCGCAGAGTTCCGCCCGGCGTTCGGCCGGGGTCATGTTGGCAGGCGGCAGGGGGTTGGGGCGTTTCATGCGGCGGCGCGGTCCATGTCGCGCAGCACCGCCGCGCGGATCGCGGCGCGGTTCCAGCGGAAGTTCAGATGGCAATTGGCGGCGTATTTCGACAGTCCGAAATCCATGCCGCTGGCCTCGAAACCCGCGCGCTGCAGCAGTTCGATTTGCCGCATAGTGGCGGGATCGTTGAGCCAGCGCCTGCTCTTGGCGGCCGCGCTGGAGGTCTCGGTCACGCGCAGGAAATCGTCTGCCGCGGCCAGCGCCTGCACCCGCGTGCCGACCGCAAGGGGGCGGATCGCCTGGCCCCTGGGCCGGCCGAGCGCGTGCCAGAGCGTGCCATCGTGGAACACGCCGGCCCAGCCCTGGAAACCGCTGGCCATCAGAGCCTGGCCGTCGCCATGAAGGTCACACCAGAAGAAGGGAGAGCGATCCAGAAGGTCGATCTCGGTCATCTCGAAGGCGGTCAGCAGGCGTTTCTCGCCGATCTCGCGAGTGAAGACGTGGCCGCAGAGATCGCAGATGGAGGCGCCGTGCGGCAGTTCGGCCTCGCAGGAGGGACAGGTTTTCCACGGGCGCTCGCCGGGCGGAGTTTCGTCCTCGTCGAGGTCGATCTCCTGTTCGAGCGTGCCATGGCGGAGCGCCGCGCCCGCGAAATCCAGCACGATGCAGTCGGTCTTGACGATGCCGGGGAAGCGTTCGGGATCGACCCGGCGCAAGCCGCGTCCGACCGCCTGAATGAAGGTGCCCTTGTGCAGCATGGGGCGCAGGATGCCGATGCAGCCCACGGGCTGGCTGTCGAAGCCTTCTGTCAGCACCATGCAGTTGGTGAGCACCTGAACCTCGCCCCGGTCGAAGCGGGCGATGAGGTCCGCGCGCGCCCGCGCCGGCATGTCTCCCGTGATCGTCTCCGCCGAAACGCCGGCGGCCCGAAACGCTTCGGCCACCGCTTTGGCATGGTCCACGGTCGCGCAGAAGAAGATCGTGCGCCGGTCGGCGGCCTTGTCCGCCCACTGCTCGACCACGGCCTCGTTGAGCACCGCGCGATTGAGCACCTTGTCCGCCTGGTGCATGTCGAAATCGCCGGCGGTGCTGTCGATGCCGGAGAGTTCGTCCTCGATCCCGAGGTCGATGGTGAAGGTTCGGGGCGGGACAAGCAGGCCACGCGCAATCAGCGTTCCGATCCGCAGGCGATAGCCGACATTGCTGAAGGTCTTGCGCAGGGACCGGCCATCGCCGCGGCCGGGAGTGGCGGAGAGGCCCGCGCGATGGCGCCGGTGTTGTAGTGAAACGAGACCAGGGCATTGAACTGATGCGGCTTGAGCGGCACGGTCACAGCGCGGCGGACCTCGGCCTCGTAAGCAGCAAGGTCGGACCGGAACAGTCGAAACGCCTCGCGGATTGCCGCGTCCAGGTCCTCGCGTATGCCACGGGGCATCTCTGCCGGATCGCGCGTCCCGGCGGCGGCAGTGTGACCGATGCCGAAGGTCCATGTGCCGGTGGAATCGCGGTAGGGCCCGGGCACGACGCCTTCGTGCCGGGCAAGGGCCAGCAGGCCCCGGTCTGTCATCTTCATGGTATTACCTCAGGAACGAGAGGATCAGGATCAGCGCGGCGACCGCGAGGCCGATGCGCAGACGGTGGGCGAAGGCATCGCGCGGGTCGTCGGCGAGACGCCGCAGGCCGCGCAGGACACGGACGAGTTCAGTCATCGCCGCCCTCCCGCGCCTGGCGAAGGCGGGCAAGCACCAGTTCGATCACCGCCGGGCCGAAGACGCCGACCAGATAAGCGGCGGAACCGGCAGCGCCCCCGGCCGGGATCGCCTGTGGCGGCAGGCCCAGCCAGTTGGTGATGACGGCCATCGACAGGCTCCCCATGCCGGCGGCAATCAGCCCACCGAGCAGGATGTGCCGGACCGCATCGCGCAGGCGCATCTTCGTGGTCAGCGCGTTGGTCGCCCCGCCGAGCGCGCCCCAGGCAGCGAGGATCACGGCGGTGGAAGCCGCGAGGTCGCGCAGCACCGTCGCCACGAAACCGGAATTGTCGTTCATCGCCGGATCTCCAGGAGCGGGATGGAGGTGATGGAGCTCTGCAATTCCCACGAGGCGCGTTTCTGGCCGAGCGCCGGATTCTCGATGGCCAGTTCGACCACCGCCGCTCCACCTGAAACATGACAGCCCCCGAACACATCCCAGGACAGGTCAATAAATCCTTGCATCAATGGGGGTATCCAAACATGCACTCCGGTTTAGGCGCTTCAACCGGGAGTTTAGATGCCTCGGTCGGGGGTTTATGGCTCCCTGCGATGTAGCCACATAGGGTGGTGCGGATCGTTGAATGCGCGACATGCGCAGGCATAGAACCCGAACCCCAGACGCTCGGCCCCGTGGACGGATGCCGCCAGCGCCAGACCAAGGAGTAAGCCCCATGAGCTCAGACAAGAAGATTTCTGGCACGAAGTCCGACGACACCCTGTTCGGGACTACCGGAGATGACAAGATCAGGGGAAAGGCCGGGGATGACATCCTGAACGGCGGTGCCGGCAACGATGAGCTTGAGGGCGGCAAGGGCGATGACATCCTGAACGGCGGCGCCGGCGATGACGAACTGGTCGGCGGCAGCGGCAACGATATCCTCAATGGCGGCGCGGGCAACGATATCCTCTATGGTGACGACGAATCCGGCGATGACGGCCATGAAGAGGGCGAAGGCCATGAGGACGGCCATGACGACGATGAGGGCCACGACGCCCCCGGCTACGACGACGTGCTCGATGGCGGCGCGGGGAGTGACATCCTTTTCGCAGGGCGTGGCAATGACACGGCCACCTACACCGCTGCGGAAAATCGCGGCGCCAGCGACGACTATCACGGCGGCTCCGGCCAGGACACGCTGGTGCTGAACCTGACCCGGGCCGACTGGTTCAACCCCGCCTTTCAGGCCGACCTGGCCGCCTATCGCGACTTCCTCGCCGCCCATACCGGCAGCGATGGCGAAGCGGACGATGCCGCGTTCCAGTTCACCTCGCTGGGGCTCAGCGCCGCAGAATTCGAGGCGATGCGGATCTTCGTGGATGGGGTCGAGCTGAGTCCGGCAAACGACCCGGTGATCGCCAATCCCGACTTCGTGACCCTGAACGAGGATGCTGGCAATGTCCTGTTCGGCTCGGTCCTGGCCAATGACAGCGCCCCGGATCTCGTGCGCTCGGTTACCCTGATCAGCGGCCCGGCCGCCGGCACCCTCACGTTCAACACCGGCACCGACGGTAATCCCGACGGAAGCTTTGCCTTCGATCCGGGGCAGGATTTCCAGTATCTGGCGGCGGGTGAGAGCACGCAGGTCTCCTTTACCTATGAGGTCGAGGATGCCGACGGGGATACCGCCCAGGCGACCGCCACCATCACCGTGACCGGCACCAACGACGCGCCGGTGGCCGTGGCCGATACCGCCACCACCGGCGAGAACGCCGCCGTCACCATCGACGTGCTGGCCAACGACACCGA
>JALTNO010000173.1 GCA_027000645.1 Paracoccaceae bacterium
GGTTCGTCAGGTTCATGACCCGCGCGGTCATCGTGATCTTTGCGATCCTGATCTTCATGGTCATCTTCACCTCCTGATCCGGGTGAATTCCTTGTTTCGGCTGGTTGCTCTTGTCTTTCTGGTTCTTGGTGTTGCCGGTTGCGTGAACAGGCCAGCGGGCCGGGCGACGGACGATCAGATCGCCACCGTGTCCTACCGCGATTCGGGGCCGGCTTCGCTGACGCTCTACACGGTGGTCAACAACCGCACGAACGAGGGGGCGCATACCGCGCTTCTGATCAACGCGTCCGAGCGGGTGATCTTCGACCCGGCCGGGTCGTTCAGGGCCGACGTGGTGCCCGAACGCGGCGACGTGCTTTACGGCATCACGCCCGAGGTCGAGCAGGCCTATCGTTCGGCCCATGCGCGTTCCACCTACCGGGTCGAGATGCAGACCATCCAGGTCACCCCGGCGCAGGCCGAAGCCGCCTATCGCCTGGCGGTGAGCAACGGCCGGGTGATGGGCGGATTTTGCGCCAGTTCGACCGCGAACATCCTGCGGAAGGTGCCCGGTTTCGAGGACATCCGCACGACGCTTTTCCCGCGCAAGCTTCAGGCACAGTTCGCCCGCCTTCCGGGGGTCGAGTTCGAACAGTATTTCGAGGACGACAGCGACGATCTGGCCGAGGGGCTGGCCAAGGCCAATGCCCAGCTGAAGGCGCAATACGGCGGCTAGATACGGCGGCTGCGCCATGCCCCGCCCGGGTTGCCGGACCGGGCCGCGATTTCCCCGGCCGGACGGGCAATTCGTGGTGGTGGTCGCGCCGGCTTGATCCTAGACTGTGCCCGCTGGCGGGACCGGACAGGCACGAGGGGGAAAGCCATTGGCGACAGGCACGGAGGATGTGACCGGCTACATCATTGCGCCCGATCCGCAGGCGGCGCGCCTGACCCGGGCCGTCGAGGGGGTGGACCAGACCGGGGCGCCCGCCCGGATCGCGGTGGTCGAGGAGCGCCCGCTCACGATTTTCCTCAATGGCCACGAGATCGTCACCGCGATGACCATCGGCGACTATCCGGAGTATCTTGCGCTCGGCTTTCTGCGCAACCAGGGGATGCTGCGCGAGGACGAAACCATCATTGCCGTCGATTACGACGAAGAGATCGAGACCGTGGTGGTGCGCACCGCCTCGCAGACCACCTACGAGGAAAAGCTGAAGAAGAAGACCCGCACCAGCGGATGCGCCGTGGGCACCGTGTTCGGCGACATGATGGAGGGGCTTGCCGGCGTGACGCTTCCCGCGGGCGAGGTGCGGACCTCGTGGCTTTACGCGCTGGCGCACAGGATCAACCGGACGCCTTCGCTCTATCTTCGGGCCGGGGCGATCCACGGCACGGTCCTGTGCCGGCGTGACCGGCCGCTGGTCTACATGGAGGATGTGGGCCGCCACAACGCCGTGGACAAGATCGCCGGCTGGATGCTGTCGGAGCGTGTCTCCGGCGCCGACAAGATCCTCTACACCACCGGGCGGCTGACCTCCGAAATGGTTATAAAGACGGCGTTGATGGGGATCCCGGTGCTGGCCTCGCGGTCGGGCTTCACCGCCTGGGGGGTGGAAATCGCCCGGCAGGTGGGGCTGACCCTGATCGGGCGGATGCGCGGGCAGCGGTTCATCTGCCTTGCGGGGGCCGAGCGGCTGGTCTGGGACGCGGACCCGGATCTGGTCCCGCCCGAGTCCCCCCGCCACCGCCGCAAGGGCGCCGGGGGCTGATGCGCTTGCTGGGGGTCATCCTTGCCGGCGGGCTGGCCACGCGGATGGGCGGAGGCGACAAGGGGTTGCTGTGCCTTGGCGGCCGGCCCCTGCTGGCGCATGTCATTGACCGGCTGGCGCCGCAGGTGGCGGCGCTGGCACTCAATGCCAATGGCGACCCGGGCCGCTTTGCCGAATTCGGCCTGCCGGTGATCGCCGACAGCATCGCGGGCCATCCCGGCCCGCTGGCCGGGGTGCTGGCCGGGCTCGACTGGGCCGCGGGGCAGGGGGCCGAGGTGATCGTCACCGCCGCTGCCGATACGCCGTTCTTCCCGACCGACTTGGTGGAGCGGCTGATGGCGGCGGCCGAGGGGATGGAACATCCCCTCGTGCTGGCCGCCACGCCCGATCCCGCGCGGGGGCGCGCGCGTCACCCGACCTTCGGCCTGTGGCCCGTGGCCCTGCGCGAGGATCTGCGCCGCGCGCTGGCCGGGGGCGTGCGCAAGGTGGTTCGCTGGACCGATGCCCATGGCGGGCGCGAGGCCCTGTTTCCCTGCGCTGCGGTGGATCCGTTCTTCAACGTCAACACGCCCGGCGATCTGGCCCGGGCCGAGGCCCTTCTGGAGGAGCTGCAATGAAGGTCTATGGCGTGGTCGGCTGGAAGAATGCCGGCAAGACCGGCCTGATGGAGCGGCTGGTGCGCGAGATCACCGGGCGCGGGCTTACCGTGTCCACGGTCAAGCACGCCCATCACAGCTTCGACATCGACCAGGAAGGCAAGGACAGCTGGCGCCACCGCGCGGCCGGGGCGAAAGAGGTGCTTCTGGCCTCGCGCCACCGTTTCGCCCTGATGCACGAGTTGCGGGGCGAAGAGGAGCCGGCGCTGGAAACCCTGCTGGCGCGTCTTGCGCCGGTGGATCTGGTGCTGATCGAAGGCTACAAGCGCGACCGCCACCCCAAGGTCGAGGCCCACCGCGCAGAAACCGGCAATCCGCTGATCGCACCGGGGGATCCAACCGTGCGCGCGGTGGCCAGCGACGTGCCGCTGGAGCTCGACCTGCCGGTGTTCGACCTGGACGACACCGAGCGGATCGCCGATTTCATCCTTGCCGAAACCGGATTGCGGGAGAGACCCCGATGCTGAAACCGCCCCCCCTGCGCAACGACTGCTTCGCCCTTCCCGCCGGCGTGGACTGGACCCCGGTTGCCGACGCCCTGGCGCTGCTGCGCGAGCGCCTGCACCCGGTCACCGCCACCGAAAGCGTCCCGCTGGCCGAGGCCCTGGACCGGATCCTCGCCGAAGACGCCATCGCCCGGCGTTCCAACCCGCCGCAGGCCAATTCCGCGGTCGATGGCTACGGCTTTGCCGGCCCGGTCGCGGAAGGCGCCCATGTCCTGCCGCTGGCCCGTGGCCGCGCCGCCGCCGGCGTGCCCTTTGACGGCGTGGTGCCGCCGGGCGAGGCGATCCGGATCCTGACCGGGGCGGCGCTGCCTGCGGGGGTGGATACGGTGGTCCTGGAAGAGGACGTGACCGTGGATCAGGACCGGATCGCCTTCCGTGGGCCGCTGAAGAAGGGCGCCAATGCCCGGGCCGCCGGCGAGGACGTGGCCGCGGGCGCGATCGCGCTCAGGGCCGGCCGCCGCCTGACTCCGGCCGACCTCGCCCTGCTGGCCGCGGTCGGTATCGGCGCGGTGCCGGTGCGCGAACGCCTCCGCGTCGCGGTCATCTCCACCGGCGACGAACTGGCCGAGCCGGGCCAGCCCGCCGATCCGGGGAAGATCTACGACGCCAACCGGCCCATGCTGCTGGGGCTGATCCGCCGCATGGGCTTCGAACCTCGCGACATGGGGCGCGTGGAAGACGACCGCGAAGCCCTGCGCGCCCGCCTCGACCACGCGGCGGAAGAGGCCGATGTCATCCTGACTTCGGGCGGGGCCTCGGCGGGCGACGAAGATCATGTTTCGGCGCTGCTGCGCGAAAGCGGAGCGATGCAGCAATGGCGCATCGCCATCAAGCCGGGCCGCCCGCTGGCGCTGGCCATGTGGAACGGGCGGCCGGTGTTCGGGCTTCCCGGCAACCCGGTGGCGGCCATGGTCTGCACGCTCGTGTTCGCATACCCCGCCATGGCGCTCATGGCGGGCATGGGCTGGCACGAACCGCAGGGCTTCGACCTGCCCGCCGCCTTCGAGAAGCGCAAGAAACCGGGCCGTCGCGAATACCTGCGCGCGCGCATCCGCAACGGCCGGGTCGAGGTGTTCCACTCGGAAGGCTCGGGCCGCATCTCGGGCCTGAGCTGGGCCACGGGGCTGGTCGAACTCGACGACGGCGAACGCCACATCCGCCCCGGCGATCCGGTCCGCTTCATCCCGTGGTCGGGCTTCGGCCTCTGATCTTCCCTTCCTCTTGCCGGAAATGCTCCGGGGTGCGGGGCAGCACCCCGCGAACCCCCGCGCCGGCCCCGTGACGGCAAGGAAAAGACCACGCTTCAGTCGAAGGTGCCGGCGACGCGTCCCAGCAGCATGAAGGCCCGCGCGGTGCGGGTATCGGCCAGCGCCGTGATTTCCTCGTCGCTGGCCGTGGCCTCGAATTCGGCAAAGACCTGGTCGAAACGGCGCAGGAAATGATGCGCGGCATCGCGGAAGATCGGATCCTGCTTCATCCGCGCCGCGCTCAGCGCCAGTGAACTCCGGTCGCGGATACCGCCCAGCGCCGCCACCTCGCGCCCGCGCGTGCCCTTGGCAAAGCGTCGCCAGATCTCGGGGCGGGCCATGTCGGGGCGCAGATCGTCCATGTAGATCCCGTCTTGGCTCAGTAGCGTCAGAACATCCTGCGCGGCCCGGATCAGAAGCGCGGCCCGGCGGTCCTTCAACGCCCGCCGCAGCGCCGCGAATCCGTCCGTATCCTCGGCCGTTTCGGGAAAGTTCAGCGCGCGGATGAAATCCCGGGTGCTCAGCGGCGGGGCCATGTCCTCGGCCCGCGTTCCCAGCGGCAGGGCGCCCTGGCTTTCGGCCGGTTCCGCGACCGGTTCCGGCGCCGGTTTCATGGCCGGCCGGTTGCGGTCCAGGCGCGTGGTGTGAAAGGTGGCCAGCGCGGTTTCGGTCTTTTTCGCGGTCTCGGCGATCTCGTCGAGCTTGCGCGCAACCGCCGGTTCCGGGCCGATCGCGCCACGCTGGGCCTGCGCGATCTGCGCCTGCCGAAGCGCGTCGATCGCCGCCTGCAGGCGGCGGCTTTCCTCGCGCATCACCCGCGACGCACGCGCCGCCGTCGCGCCGACCCAGATCACCGCAACCGGCATGAATACGGTCAGCACGGTCATCAGGAACCGCCCGCCGGCCGACCCCTCCTGCTGCGCGGGCGGGGACAGGACCAGGAAGGCCGTCACCGCCACAAGCCAGATGGCGCTCAGCACGACGGCGGTGATCTCGATTCCCGTGACCGCCGTCGTGCTGAGCGCCATCTGGCTTG
>JALTNO010000174.1 GCA_027000645.1 Paracoccaceae bacterium
ATCCGGCGGCGGTGGTGGCGGGCAACGTGGAGACCAGCCAGGCGGTGACGGATGCGCTTTATGGCGCGTTGCGGGCGATGGGGGCATCGCAGGGGACGATGAACAACTTCACCTTCGGCAACGACCGCTACCAGTACTACGAAACCATCTGCGGCGGCTCGGGCGCGGGCGAGGGCTTTGACGGCACCGACGCGGTTCATACCCACATGACCAATTCGCGCCTGACCGACCCGGAGGTGCTGGAGTTCCGCTTCCCGGTGCTGTTGCGCTCTTTCGGGATCCGCCACGGCTCGGGCGGGCGCGGGCGCTGGCGGGGCGGCAACGGCACCACCCGCAGGATCGAGTTCCGCGAGAAGATGACCGCCTCGATCCTGTCCGGCCACCGCAAGGTGCCGCCCTACGGCATGGCCGGCGGAGAAGCCGGGCAATGCGGGCGCAACCTCGTCGAACGCGCGGACGGGCGGGTGGAGGAACTCGGCGCGACCGGCAGCACCACGATGATGCCGGGCGACGTGTTCGTCATCGAAACCCCCGGCGGAGGCGGCTACGGCCCTCCCGATGACTGAGGCGGGAAATTGACCCTTTCGACCCTGGCCGTCGAGGCGCTCGCCTCGGGCGTGATCGTCCTGGCCCTGTCGCTGCTGACCGAATTCGTCAGCCCCCGCGTCTCGGGGCTGCTTTCGGGAACGCCGCTGGGGGTGGTGCTCGTCTATTTCTTTGTCGGCCGGGCACAGGGCGTGCCCGTGGTCGTGGAAAGCGTCCCCCATGCGGTGGCCGGGCTGAGCGCGACGCTGGCCTCGGCCTGCGCCTATCTGTGGGGCGCCGGCGCCACCCGCCGCCTTCAGCCCCTGCCCGCCGTTGCCGCCTGCGCGGGCGGCTTTCTCGCGGTGGCGCTGCCGCTGAGCCTGCTGCCCATGTCCACCCTGCCGGCCATGGCCATGACCCTTGCCGCCGCCCTCGTCGCACGGCGCTTCCTGATCCGGCGCAGCCGGGTGCTGAAGGTGGAAAACAGGGTGCGGATGACCATCCGGCTCATGCTCCTGCGGGCCGGGGCATCGGCGGCGCTGGTGGTGGCGGTGATCCAGCTTGCCCGGGCGCTGGGGCCGGAATGGAAGGGGCTTCTGATCGGGTTTCCCATGAATCTCCTGCCGCTTCTCGTCATCATCCACGTCACCTACGGGCGCGAGATCGTGGGCGCCATGCTGCGCCACTTTCCGGTGGGGCTGGTGGCGCTGGTTTCCTACATCCTGTCGGTTCCCCTCACCTTCCCCGCCCTCGGCCCGACCGGCGGGACGCTCGGCAGCCTGGCGGTGGCCTGGCTCGCCCTTGCCGCCCTGCCGCTGTTGCACCGCATTGCCGGCCCGCTCCTTCGTGGAGGCCGGCCCCGCCCTTGACCCGGCCCCGCCATCCCCTTAGGTATCCGGCGATTTGCAGCCCCGACACAGCGCCCGGAGACAGCCCATGGCCCCGACCGCCCCGACAAAGCCCACCGCCTGCCTCGCCCTTGCCGATGGAACCGTGTTCTACGGCACCGGATTCGGGGCCACCGGGCAGACCGTGGCCGAGCTGTGCTTCAACACCGCCATGACCGGCTACCAGGAGATCATGACCGATCCCTCCTATGCCGGGCAGGTCATCACCTTCACCTTCCCCCATATCGGCAATGTCGGCGTGAACCCCGAAGACGACGAAACCGCCGATCCGGTGGCCGAGGGCATGGTGGTCAGGTGGGATCCGACCGAACCGTCCAGCTGGCGCGCCAGCGAAGACCTGCGCAACTGGCTGGCCCGGCGCGGGCGCATCGCCATCGGAGGGGTGGACACCCGGCGCCTGACCCGCGCCATCCGCCAGCAGGGCGCACCGCATGTGGCGCTGGTCCATGACCCGGAAGGCCGTTTCGACCTCGAATCCCTGGTGGCCGCCGCCCGCGGCTTTGCCGGGCTCGAAGGCATGGACCTGGCGAAGAAGGTCACCTGCCGCCAGTCCTACCGCTGGGACGAGATGCGCTGGGCCTGGCCCGAAGGCTATGCGCGGCAGGAAAAGCCGGTGCACAAGGTCGTCGCGCTGGACTACGGGGCCAAGCGCAACATCCTGCGCTGCCTGGCCAGCGCGGGCTGCGACGTCACCGTGCTGCCGGCCACGGCCACGGCGGCCGAGGTGCTGGCCCATGACCCGGACGGGGTGTTCCTGTCCAACGGCCCCGGCGACCCGGCGGCGACCGGCCAGTACGCGGTGCCGATGATCCGCGAAATCCTCGACACCACCGATCTGCCGGTCTTCGGCATCTGCCTCGGCCACCAGATGCTGGCGCTGGCGCTGGGGGCGAAGACGGTCAAGATGAACCACGGCCATCACGGCGCCAACCACCCGGTGAAGGACCTCGAAACCGGCAAGGTGGAAATCACCTCGATGAACCACGGCTTCGCGGTGGACGCGCAGACCCTGCCCGAAGGGGTGGTGGAGACCCACCGCTCGCTGTTCGACGGGTCCAACTGCGGCATCCGCATGGCCGGCCGCCCGGTCTGGTCGGTGCAATACCACCCCGAGGCCAGCCCCGGCCCGCAGGACAGCTTCTACCTGTTCGAGCGCTTCGCCGCCGCCATGGCCGCCCGCAAGCAGGCGGCCTGAGCCGGCGCTTCCGGCCGCTGCCGCGGGTCAGGCCGGATCGCACCCGGCCGCCTCACAACCATGAGGCGACAGCAGCCGGGCAACATCCGCTTCAGTACAACCACAGGGTTAACCACCTGTTAACCTTCTGGTTGCAACGCTCACGGCGTTTCCGAACGGAGCCGCCCGATGAGCGAACCGCAACCCTTACCCCCTTCCCCGGCGCATCCTGCCGCGCGACACGAAAGGCCGCACCGGCCTGCGCGCCCGGTGCCGCTGGGCCGGCTGCTGGTGGAGCGCGGCGCGATCACCCGAGCGCAGCTTGTCGAGGCGCTGCAGCTGCAGCTGCGCCTCAACGCCCCGATCGGCGAAATCCTGGTGGCCGAAGGCCATACGCAAGAGGCACAGGTACAGGCCGCACTTGCCGAACAATTCGGGATCGAACGGGCAGATCTGGTGGCCTCGCCCCCCGATGCGGACCTGAGCAGGCTGCGCCCGCCGCAATTCTGGCTGCGCCACGGGGCGGTGCCGTGGCGGCGGCGCGGGCCGGTTCTGCTGATCGCCACCGCCCGCCCCGACCGGTTCGCCCGGCTGCAGGCCGAACTGGACGACATCGACGCGGCCCTTGCTCCGGTCCTTGCCCCCGAACCCGAGATCCAGAACGCCATCGCCCGCGCCCACGCGCCCGAACTGGCCCGCGCCGCCAGCACCCGCGCGCCGGACCGGTTCAGCTGCCGGAACTGGACTCCGGCCCGGCGCCTGCCGATGATCGTCGCCGCAGGGGTGATCGTCGCATCTCTTGCGCTGCGTCCCGACTGGGCGCTGGCGGTGATCGTGGCGCTGACCTTCCTCAGCCTCGTGCTGTTCTCCGCCCTGCGCCTGGCCGGGTTTCTTGCTCACCTGGCCAGCCACGGTCACCTGACCGCTCCGGAGGCTCCGGACGCCCCGGCATCCGACGCCCGACCGCCGGCCTTCCTGCCGAAAGTGTCGGTCCTGGTGCCCCTCTACCGCGAGCGCGAGATCGCCGGCGCCCTGGTCCGGCGGCTCGAACGGCTGACCTATCCAAGGGCGCTGCTGGACGTGGTCCTGGTGCTCGAACAATCCGACGATGTGACCCGCGCCGCGCTGGCACGGGCGGAACTGCCGCCCTGGATGCGCATCGTCGAGGTGCCCCCCGATGGCGACCTGACCACCAAGCCGCGGGCGATGAACTACGCGCTGGACTTCTGCCGGGGCGAGATCATCGGCGTGTGGGATGCCGAGGACGCGCCACAGCCCGATCAGATCGAGCGGGTGGTCCGCCGCTTTGCGCAGGCCCCGGCCGATGTGGCCTGCCTGCAGGGGATCCTCGACTTCTACAACCCGCGAAGCAACTGGCGGGCGCGCTGCTTTACCATCGAGTATTCGGGCTGGTTCCGGGTGCTGCTGCATGGCATCGCCCGGCTGGGGCTGGTGGTGCCGCTGGGGGGCACCACCATGTTCATCCGTCGCCGGGTGCTGGAAGAGGTCGGCGGGTGGGATGCCCACAACGTCACCGAGGATGCCGAGCTGGGCCTGCGGCTGGCGCGCGCCGGCTGGCGGACCGAGGTGATCGACACCGTCACCCATGAAGAGGCCAATCACCGCGCCTGGCCCTGGGTGAAGCAGCGCTCGCGCTGGCTCAAGGGGTTCATGGTCACTTGGCTGGTGCACATGCGCGCCCCGATCCGGCTGTGGCGCGAGCTGGGCACGCTGCGTTTCCTCGGCGTGCAGGCCTTCTTCCTGGGCACGCTGGGGCAGTTCCTCCTGGCGCCGGTGCTGTGGTCGTTCTGGCCGATGACCCTGGGCCTGCCGCATCCGGCGCAGGACATCGTGCCGCAAGGCCTGCTCCGATCGGCAATGGGAATGCTCGTGGGGGTCGAGACGCTGGGCCTGGCGGTCGGTTTCGTGGCCGTATCGGCCGCGCGCCGGCGGTTCCTGATCCCGTGGCTGCCGAGCATGATGTTCTACTATCCGCTGGGGGTGGTCGCGGCCTACAAGGCGCTGGTCGAACTGTGCCTGCGCCCGCATTTCTGGGACAAGACCCAGCACGGGCAGGCCGAGGCCGAAACAGGGGCCGAAATGGTGGCCGAAACGGGGGCGAACGACGACGGGGAGACGCGTTGAACGTTCAGCCGCGCTCGCGCATGTCCGCGTCCTGCTTCAGCCGGGTCACGAAGGCCGCCGAGATGTGGTCGTGAATGGCCCGTGCCGCGGCCTCTTCGTCGCGCCGGGCGATGGCATCGACGATCGCCGCATGTTCCTTCTGCGCCAGTTCGCCGCGCCCCCGGGCCGCCAGCGACGTGGTGGCCATCAGCGCCATGGTCCGGTGCACCAGTTTCAGCTGCTGCACCAGATAGCGGTTGTGCGAGGCCAGGTGGATCTGTTCGTGAAAGCGCCGGTTGGCGCGGCTGAGCGCCTGCGGATCGTTCACCAGCGCATCATCCTCTTCCACCAGTTCGCGCAGGACGCGGATTTCCTCCTCGGTGGCGTGCCGCGCCGCCAGCCGCGCCGCCAGCGCCTCCAGTTCGCGCCGGACGACGTAAAGCTCGGCCATCTGGTTGTGGTCCAGCGCCGCCACCACCAGCGACCGCCCGTCGCGTTCCAGCAGCGACTGCGTTTCAAGCCGCTGCAAGGCCTCGCGCACCGGGGTGCGCGACATGCCGAAGCGCTCGGCCAGGTCGCTTTCAACCAGCCGGTCGCCAGGCTTGAACTCGCCGATGTCGATGGCCTCGAGGATCAGGCCGTAGGCATCGTTCTGCGAAGGCTTGCTGATGGTCATGGGCGCCGCGATCCTCTCCACTGCCCCCTGTCTAGCCCCCGCCCGACCGCGCGATCAACCCCGCCGTTGCAAGCTGCGCCCACCTGTCCTAGACCGGCGCCATGGTAAGGGCTGCCTTTTCCCACGTCACCGACTGGGTGTTCGACCTCGACAACACCCTGTATCCGCCGCAGGCGCGCCTGTTCGACCAGATCGAAAGGCGGATGACCCGCTTCGTCATGGAGGCGCTGGGGGTGAACCGGGACGAGGCCGACCGGCTGCGCCGCGACTACTGGCAGCGCTACGGCACCACGCTGGCCGGGCTGATGCGCGAACACGGCGTCGATCCCGGCCCGTACCTGACCCATGTGCACGACATCTCGCTTGATCACCTCGAACCCGATGCGGCGCTGACCGAGGCGCTGGCGGCCCTGCCGGGGCGGCGGATCGTGCATACCAATGGCAGCGCCCCCTATGCCATGCGGGTGCTGGAGGCGCGCGGGCTCGCGCATCTGTTCGACGCGGTCTATGGCGTGGAACATGCGCAATTCCACCCCAAGCCCGAGCGCGCCGCCTACCTGGCCGTCTTTGCCCGCGACGGGCTGGATCCGGCGCGCGCCGCCATGTTCGAAGACGACCCGCGCAACCTGGCCGCCCCGCACCGGATGGGGATGCGCACGGTCCATGTGGCCCCCGCGCCCCAGCCTGCCGATCACATCCACCACCATACCGACGACCTGGCCGCCTTTCTTGTCCGGCTGCACTGAAACCGGCGGGGTGCGCCGACATTCCCTGCCTGCGTCATTTCTGCGCATTTCATTCCGGCAAAAAATCTACATCTGGAGGGGACATTTACCGGAAAGGAACCTGAACCAGATGAACGCCTACCCCGAAGACATCACCCGGCAGACCGGCACCCCCGTGGCAGTCGCCGAACCTGCCCCGACGCCCGGCCAAGACGCGCATGACGCGCATGGCGCGGCCGAGATCGGCAGCCCTGTCCCGTATTTCATCGGCGTTGCCCTGCTGCTGGCCGGCTGGGCAGCTTCGGTGGCGGCGTTCGGCTTGCCGGGGCTGTTCGTTCCGGCGCTGATCGCGGTGCCGATCATCTTCGTGGGGCTGATCGCCATCTCCTGGGGCTGAGCGCGGCCCCTGCCGCCGCAGGATGCCGCTTGGCCTGCCCGGCGGCGGGGCGTATGGTGCCGCCGAACGCGACCGACAGCACCGGCGGAGGCACCATGACCGAGCGTTGCGACATCCTGATTTCGGGCGGAGGCATCGCCGGGCTGACCGCGGCCGCCGCCTTGGGCGCGGCGGGGTTCGACGTGATCTGCGTGGACCCCGCCCCGCCGGTCACCGAACGGGACGCGGACGGCTCGGACCTGCGCACCACCGCCTTCCTGCAACCGGCGCGGGATCTTCTCGACCGTTGCGGATTGTGGGCCCGCCTTGCCGACCATGCGGCCCCGCTGCAGGTCATGCGCATCATCGATGCCGGCGGCGACCGGCCCGAACCGCGCGTGGTGCGCGATTTCGATGCTGCCGACATCTCGGACCGGCCTTTCGGCTGGAACCTTCCGAACTGGCTGCTGCGGCGCGAACTGGTGGCGCATCTGGACGGGATGGCCAACGTGGATTTCCGCCCCGGCACCGCCACCCGGTCGCTGTTCACCCGCGAAACGCAGGCCCGCGTCGGCCTCAGCGACGGCACCCGGGTTTCCGCGCGGCTGGTGGTGGCCGCGGACGGGCGCGATTCACCCATGCGCGCGGCCGCCGGAATCGGAACCCGCACGCTGCGCTACGGCCAGAAGGCCCTGGCCTTCGCGGTCACCCATCCGATCGCCCATGACAACGTCTCGACCGAAATCCACCGCAGCGGCGGCCCGTTCACGCTTGTGCCCCTGCCCGATCACGAAGGCTCGCCATCCTCGGCCATCGTCTGGATGGAGCGCGGCCCCAGGGCGATGGAGCTTCTGCGGATGGAGGATGCCGCCTTCGAAGCGGCGATGACGGAACGTTCCTGCGGCCTGTTCGGCCCGCTGAAGCTGGCCTCGCGCCGGACCGTCTGGCCGATCATCAGCCAGCACGCCGAACGGCTCTCGGCCCAGCGTCTGGTGCTGATTGCCGAGGCCGCGCATGTGGTTCCCCCCATCGGGGCGCAGGGGCTGAACATGTCCCTGCGCGACCTGGGCGCGCTTCTGGACCTGGCCACCGCGCGGCGCGACGCGCTGGGCGATGCGGCAATGACCGAAGGCTATCACCGCGCGCGCATCCGGGACGTGGAGCTGCGGGTGGCCGGGATCGACCTGCTCAACCGCGCCTCGATGGCCGGCTGGCGGCCGCTGCGCGATGCCCGGGCGCTCGGGCTGAGCACGCTCCATGCGCTGGCGCCGGTCCGCCGGGCGCTGATGCAGATGGGGCTGGGCGTTCGCTGAGCGCGGACGGAAAGAAGAACAGGGGGCAAACCTGCATGAGCCCGCGCAAGATCATCATCGACACCGACCCCGGCCAGGATGACGCGGTGGCGATCCTGCTGGCGCTGGCCAGCCCCGAGGAAATCGAACTGCTCGGCCTGACCACGGTGGCCGGCAACGTGCCGCTGCCACTGACGGCCCGCAACGCGCGGATCGTGTGCGAACTGGCCGGGCGAACCGACATCCCGGTCTTCGCCGGCTGCGAGCGCCCCCTGAAACGGCCGCTGGTCACCGCCGAACACGTGCACGGGAAAACCGGCCTCGACGGCCCCGACCTGCCGGAACCGACCATGCCGCTGGCCCCGGGCCACGCTGTCGATTTCATCATCGACACCCTGCGCACCCAGCCCGAGGGAGAGGTGACGCTCTGCCCGCTGGGGCCGCTCACCAACATCGCCACGGCGCTGCTCCGCGCCCCCGACATCGCCGAAAAACTGCGCGAGATCGTGCTCATGGGCGGGGCCTATTTCGAGGTCGGCAACATCACTCCGGCGGCCGAATTCAACATATATGTCGATCCGGAAGCCGCTGAAATCGTGTTCGGATCGGGCGTGCCGATCACCGTCGTACCCCTCGACGTCACCCACAAGGCGCTGGTGACGAAACCGCGCAACGACGCCTTTCGCGCGCTGGGCACGCCCGTCGGCACGGCAGTGGCGGAAATGACCGACTTCTTCGAACGCTTCGACCGCGAAAAATACGGCTCGGACGGCGCCCCCCTGCACGACCCCTGCGTGCCCGCCCGGCTGATCCGGCCAAATCTGTTCACCGGCCGCCACATCAACGTGGAAATCGAAACGAAATCCGAGCTCACCCGCGGCATGACGGTGGCCGACTGGTGGCGCGTTACCGATCGCGCCCCCAACGCCATCTTCCTGGGCGATATCGACGCCGACGGATTCTTCACCCTGCTGACCGAACGCCTGGCCCGGCTGTAGGAGCCCGGCGCGGGCGCCGCCCGCTTCATCTCGCCCCAAATACTCCCGCCGGAGGCACGCGCCCCGCGAGGGGCGCGTTCAGGGTCTCAGCCGCGCAGGACCCCGCGGCCGGCATATTCGGCCACTTCGCCCAGCGTCTCCTCGATGCGGATCAGCTGGTTGTATTTCGCCAGCCGGTCCGAACGCGCCAGCGAACCGGTCTTGATCTGGCCGCAATTGGTGGCCACCGCCAGGTCGGCGATGGTGGCGTCCTCGGTCTCGCCCGAACGGTGGCTCATCACGTTGGTGTAGCCGGCGCGATGTGCCATCTCCACCGCGCGCAGGGTCTCGGTCAGCGTGCCGATCTGGTTCACCTTGACCAGCATCGAATTGGCGCAGCCCTTCTCGATACCCTCGGCCAGGCGTTCGGGGTTGGTCACGAACAGGTCGTCTCCCACCAGCTGGATACGCCCGCCGAGGCGCTCGGTCAGCGCCTTCCAGCCCTCCCAGTCATCCTCGGCCATGCCGTCTTCGACCGAAATGATGGGGTAGTCGTCAACCAGCGCCTCGATGTAATCCACATTCTCATCGCTGGTCAGCGTTTTTCCTTCGCCGGCCAGAACATACGCGCCGTCCTTGAAGTATTCCGTGGCCGCGCAGTCGAGCGCGAGGAAAATGTCCTCGCCGGGCCTGTAACCGGCCTTCTCGATCGCCTTCAGGATGAAATCGAGCGCATCGCGGCTGGAACTCAGCGCCGGGGCGAAGCCGCCCTCGTCGCCGATCCCGGTGTTCAGCCCGGCGGCGGACAGTTCCTTCCTGAGCGTGTGGAACACTTCCGATCCCATGCGCACCGCGTCGCGGATGTTCGGCGCGCTCACCGGCATGATCATGAATTCCTGGATGTCGATGGGGTTGTCGGCGTGCTCGCCCCCGTTGATGATGTTCATCATCGGCACCGGCAGGACGCGCGCCGAGGTGCCCCCGACATAGCGGTAAAGCGGCTGGGTGGTGAAATCGGCCGCCGCCTTCGCCACCGCCAGCGACACGCCGAGGATCGCGTTGGCGCCCAGGCGGCCCTTGTTCGGCGTGCCGTCCAGCTCGATCATCGCCTCGTCGATCGCCACCTGTTCGGTCGCGTCGAATCCCACGATCGCCTCGGCAATCTCGCCGTTGACGGCGGCCACCGCCTCAAGCACGCCCTTGCCCAGATAGCGGCCCGCGTCTCCGTCGCGCCGCTCCACCGCCTCGTAGGCGCCGGTCGAGGCTCCCGACGGCACCGCCGCCCGGCCCATGCTTCCGTCTTCAAGGGTCACGTCCACCTCGACCGTCGGGTTGCCCCGGCTGTCGAGGATTTCGCGCGCGTGAATGTCGATGATCGTGCTCATGTCATGCCCCCGGCAGGATGGATTTTCCCGCCTATTACCGGGGCCCGGCAGCAAGGGAAAGGGGCGCCCGGGTCGCAGCCCGATATTTGCGCTCACGCCAGATCGTGTAGATGCCCGATCCCACGATCACCGCCGATCCGATCAGCATCGGCAGATCGGGGCGCTCACCGAAGGCGGCCATGCCGACCACCAGCGCGAACAGCATCCGGCTGTAGCGGAACGGGGTCACGAACGAAACCTCGCCCACCCGCATGGCCGCGACGATGGCGTAATAGGCCAGCGTGCCAAGCCCCACCGCCCCCGCCATCAGCGCCAGATCCCGCAGACCGGGCATGACCGCCGGCGCCCCGGAGATCAGCGCCAGCAGCCCCGCCGCCGGTACCAGGGTGAGAAATGCCAGAAAGCTCAGCTGGAACGAGGACACGCCCCCGGGCACCTGCCGGGTGGCCAGATCGCGCAGCGCAAGGCCGGCCACGCCGATCACGGCGAACACCGACAGGACGTCGAACCCGTCAAGGCCGGGGCGGATGACCAGCACGACCCCGAAAAAGCCCGCGATGATCGCGCTCCAGCGCCGCCAGCCGACCGGGTCGCCCAGGAACAGCGCCGCCCCCAGCGTCACCGCCAGCGGCGTCGCCTGCAGGATGGCCGAAGCCTGCGAGATCGGCGTCAGCGTGATCGCGGTGACGAAACCCAGCGTGCCCACCAGCTCACCGGCATTGCGCAGCGCCACGCGCCGGTCGAACATGGCGCGCGATACCAGCCGTTCCCTGCGCAGCAGCAGAACCGCCGCGAACACCGCTGCCCCGCCCAGACCCAGCGCAGCGATGATCTCCCATGTGGGCAGGGTATCGGCCATGAGCTTGATGAACATGTCCTCGATGGCAAATCCCAACATGGAAAGCGTCATCAGAACCGCGCCGCGAAGATTGCCCATGATCCGTGCCTCCATGCCTCGATGCATCCCGCCTGCCTGCGCCGATTCGCCGCGCCGGGCAAGCCGGGCGGGCGCATGGCAGCCATGTGCCGGGCGATTGGCCCACGCCCTTTCCTTCGCCAGCCCCCGGGGAAGGGAAACGGGGTGCTGCAAGACGCCCCGCCCGAGACGGGCCGGCCGGTCAGGATTTCTTCAGATGCTTGCGCAGGGCGCTGGGCTGGCTCTTGCGGCGGCCCTTGTAGGGGTTGCGATCGCCCTGCCCGCGCATGGTCAGCCGGATCGGCGTGCCCGGCATGTCGAAATCGTCGCGCAGCCCGTTGACCAGGTAGCGCGTGTAGCTGGCCGGCATCCTGTCGGGGTGCGAACACATCACCACGAAGGCCGGCGGCCGGGTCTTGACCTGCGTCATGTAACGCAGCCGGATCCGCCGCCCCTGAGGTGCCGGCGGCGGGTGCGCCTCGACCATGCCGGCCAGCCAGCGGTTCAGCGCCGCCGTCGGCACCCGGCGGTTCCATACCTGATATGCGCGCAGGATCGCCGCGTGCAACCGGTCCAGCCCCCTGCCCGTGCGCGCCGAGACCGTCACCAGCGGCGCCCCGCGCAGCTGCGGCAGGAGCCGCTCGAACGCCTCCCTCAGCTCGCGCAGCTTCTGCTGGCGGTCGGTTTCGACATCCCACTTGTTGACGGCGATCACCACGGCGCGGCCCTCGCGCTCCGCAAGGTCGGCGATGCGCAGATCCTGCTGCTCGAAGGGGGTGGCGGCATCGAGCAGGACCACCACCACCTCGGCAAAGCGCACCGCGCGCAGCCCGTCGCTGACCGACAGCTTTTCCAGCTTTTCCTGCACCCTGGCCTTCTTGCGCATCCCGGCAGTGTCGAAGATGCGCATGGGCACCCCGTCCCAGTCGGTACGGATCGAGATTGCATCGCGGGTGATGCCGGCCTCGGGCCCGGTCAGCAGGCGGTCCTCGCCGATGATGCGGTTGATCAGCGTGGACTTGCCCGCATTGGGCCGCCCTACCACGGCCACTTGCAAGGGCTTGTCCGGGCGCGGCATGGCCGGCCCGTCCCCGGCAGCGTCGTCCCCGTCCTGCCCGTCGATGTCCACATCCGTCCGAGGCGCCTCGCGTTCGGCGCGTGCGGCGAACTGCTCGGCCAGAGGGGCCAGCTGTGCATAGAGATCGTTGAGCCCTTCTCCGTGTTCCGCGCTCAGCCGGATCGGTTCGCCCAGGCCCAGACTCCAGGCTTCCAGCACGCCGGCATCGGCGGCCGCGCCCTCGGCCTTGTTGGCGGCCAGGATCACATGCGCCGCGCGCTTGCGCAGGATGTCGGCGAAAACTTCGTCGGAAGGCGTCACCCCGGTGCGGGCGTCGATCAGGAACAGGCAGATATCGGCCATGTCCACGGCGCGTTCGGTCAGGCGCCGCATCCTCCCCTGAAGGGAATCGTCGGTGACATCCTCAAGCCCGGCGGTGTCGATCACGGTAAAGCGCAGATCGCCAAGGCGGGCCTCTCCCTCGCGCAGGTCGCGGGTGACGCCGGGGCGGTCGTCAACCAGCGCCAGCCGCTTGCCGACCAGCCGGTTGAACAGGGTGGACTTGCCCACATTGGGCCGCCCCACGATGGCGAGGGTAAAGGACATGGGTTCGGTTTCCGTTTGCTCGAATGCGCCCTTTAGCGCATCCGGGCGTCAACGGAAAGCAACCAGTTGCCCCTTGCGCGTCACCACGTAAAGCGTCTCGCCCGCCACCACCGGCGCCGTGGTCGCCCCGCCGGGCACCTCGACGGTGCCGGTCAGCTTGCCGTCCTCGGGGGCAAAGAACCGCAGCAGCCCGTCATCCGAGGCCACGATCACCCGCCCGCCGGCAAGGATCGGCCCGTAATGGGCATAGATCCGGCCGCGCTTCTTCGGCTTGTCCTTGACGAAACCGGGCAGGTCCACCGACCAGATCACCTTGCCCTCGGCCGCGTCGATGCGCAGCAGCTGGTTGCGGTCCGAGATGGCGAACAGGCTGTCGCCCGCCGGCCAGAGCGGATCGACCGCGCCTTCCCGCAGGGTCCACAGCCGGTCCCCCGAATCGAGGTCGAAGGCCGCGGTCCGGCCGGACTGGTTGGCCGCATAGACGCGGTTGCCGACGATCACCGGGCTGCCAGTGACATCGCCGATGCGCGACACCGCTCGGCCGACCCTCTGGCCGGCCACGGTGCCGGTCCAGCGGCGGATGCCGCCGCGGCGGAACACGCCCACCACATCGCCCGAGCCGAAGCCGAACACCGCGAATTTCCCCGCCACCGCCGGCGCCGGCGCGCCAAGGACGTTGGCAATGCTGGGGGTGGCGGTGACACGCCACATCACCCGCCCGTCCCTGGCGCGGATCGCCCAGCCGGTATCGTCCCCGGCCACCAGGTAGATCAGGCCGTCATAGATCGTCGGCATCCCCGACCCGGTCGCATCCAGCCGCTGCTGCCAGATCACGCGCCCGGTCTTCGCCTCCAGCGCGGTCAGCCGGCCGAAACCCGACGAGACGTAAAGCACCCCGTCCGCCCAGGCCAGCCCGCCGCCGGTAGCGCTGCCTTCGCTCTCGGAAGGCGGAACGATTTCCGTGGACCATGCCACCGTGCCGGACGGCGTCACCCCCGACACCCGCGCGCCCGCATCGAGCGTGTAGATCAGCCCGCCCCCGACCACCGGCTCGGCGGTGATCCGCTGCCGGCGGCTGTCACCGGCACCGATATCCACCGACCAGATCCGGCGCGGCTGCGGCGACAGCGCCGGGTGCGCGACGCGGAATTTCGGCGTGCCGAAGGATTGCGTCCACTCCTTGTTGGCGCGCGGCGCCGCAAGGCGGATCGGGCGGCTGCCCTGCACCGCCTCGACCGGTGCCGCCTCGTCGGGGCGGATGTCCTCGCGCGGGCCGGGCAGGATCACCTCGGGCTCCGAGCAGGCCGAAAGCACGAACAGCGCCGCAAGACCGCCAAGGATCCACCGGGTGCGGGAAAGGGAAGATGCGCGTGTCATTCGAACCTGCCTGCCGTTGCGTCCTGCCTGTCTCCGATCCGGGTCAACTCTGCCCGGACACCGGCAACGGCGCCGGATCGCCGCCCAGCGCGACGATCAGCCGGGTGGCCCGCTGCTGCAGGGCGGTGCTCGCCTCGGCATCCTGCCGGATCGACTCGAGCCGCTCCAGCGCCGCCTGCGCCTCGCCCTGCGCGATGTCGATGAGCGCAAGCTGTTCCTCGGCCAGAAGCCGCAACGCCCCGCCCGGCCGGGCCAGAGCCGAGAACCGCTGGCGCAACTCCTCGGGCGGCAGGCTGTCGGCCTGGAGGGTGAGGGCCTTGAACGCGGCGATGTCCCGGTAGATCGCCGATACCTCGCCATCCGAGGCCACCCGGTCGAGCGCGGCAACCGCCGCCTCGGTCTTGCCGGCCTCGACCTGCGCGGCGGCTTCCATCATCCGCACGATCGCGTCGGCATCGGGCGTGTTCGCCACCAGCCCCGACAGGGCCTCGGCCCGCGCCTGCGCCTCGTTCGCCGACAGCGCCGCGACCATGGCGTCGCCCACCATCCGGGCCATCGCGACCTCTTGCGCCTTGCGGTATTCGTTGTAGGCCGCCCCGCCCACGATCAGAACAACGGCCAGAGCAACCATCCACCCGTACTTGCGGTAAAGCGCGAACAGCTTGTCGCGCCGAACCTCCTCGGTCACTTCCTCGATGAAATGGTCGATCTCGCTCATACTGCCCCCGTCCGCCCCCTTGTCGCTTCGGGTCACGCGCCGCGCGCCCGGCCCGGGCGCGTTGCCCCCTCTTAACCCGCAACCGTGGCCAAGCCAAGTGTCGCCGCGCCCAAAGGGTGACACGGGTTGCGCCGGCCGGGGCAAGAAAGTAAAGTGAACTGACCGGTTCAGTATGGAAACGCCCTCCTTCGCACCCCATGTGAATGGATCGAACGAAGGTGACAGAGCCACTGGCCGGGCGGTCGTGGCAGCCAGGAAAGGCAGGACATGCGTCTGATCCCGATCATCACCGCCATCCTCGTGAGCGCGGCGCTTTACCTGATCGTGTTCGAGCGCGACAAGGTCCTGGCCTTCGCCCGCGGCGAGACGGCAACCCCCGCCCCGGCCGGGCAGGAGCGCGCGGCCCGGCCGGAACCGGCGGCCCGGGCCACCGCACCGCAGGCCGAGATCGGCGTTGTTGCCCTGCGATCGCGCGCCCGCGCCGTGGACAGCGCCGTGATCGTGCGCGGGCAGAGCCAGGCGGCGCGCATGGTTCAGCTGCGCGCGGAAACCTCCGCTCCGGTAGTGTCTGAGCCGCTGCGCAAGGGCACCGCGGTAAAGGCCGGCGACGTGCTGTGCCGCCTCGATCCGGGCACGCGCGAGGCCGCGCTTGCCGAGGCCCGCGCCCGGCTGGACGAGGCCAGCGCCGCCCTGCCGGCGGCCGAGGCCCGCCTGCAGGAGGCTATCTCGCGCCGGCGCGAGGCCGAAATCAACTACAACGCCGCCAAGCGGCTGATCGGCGAAGGATACGCCTCGGAAACCCGGCTGGCGGCAACCCTCTCGGCGCTGCGCGGGGCCGAAGCCGCCGTGGCCACCGCACGCTCGGGGCTGAAGGGGGCCCATGCCGCCATCGCCGCGGCCCGCGCCGCCGTCGCCGCCGCCGAACGGGAAATCTCGCGGCTGACCATCCGCGCCCCCTTTGCCGGGCTGCTGGAGGCCGATACCGCCGAGCTGGGCAGCCTGCTGCAACCGGGCAGCCTGTGCGCGACGGTGATCCAGCTCGATCCGATCAAGCTGGTCGGATACGTATCGGAAACCGAAATCGACCGCGTGCGGACCGGGGCGCGCGCCGGGGCGCTGCTGATTTCGGGGCGTCGGGTCGAGGGGCGCGTGACCTTCGTTGCCCGCACCGCCGACCCCCGCACCCGGACCTTCACCGTCGAGATCGAGGTCCCCAACCCGGATCTTGCGATCCGTGACGGCCAGACCGCCGAAATCGCCATCGCAGCCGAGGGGACGAAGGCGCATCTGCTGCCGCAATCGGCGCTGACGCTCAACAACGAGGGCGCCTTGGGCGTGCGCCTGGTGGGGCCGGACGATATCGTCCGGTTCGCCTCGGTCGAGGTTCTGCGCGACACCCCCGAAGGGGTCTGGGTCGCCGGCCTGCCCGAACGGGCGAACGTGATCGTGAGGGGGCAGGATTTCGTCACCGCCGGCGTCCGGGTGCGTCCCACCTGGCGGGAGAGCGCGCAATGATCCGCATCGTGGACTGGGCCGCCGAACGGGCGCGGATGGTTCTTGCCTTCATCGCCATCTCGCTGATCGTCGGCGGTTTCGCCTATGCCAACCTGCCAAAGGAAGGAGAGCCGGACATCGAGGTGCCGGCCCTTTTCATCTCGGTCCAGTTTCCCGGCATCTCGGCGCAGGACAGCGAAAGCCTGCTGATCAAGCCGATGGAGACCGAGCTGGCCGATCTCGACGGGCTCAAGAAGATGACCGCCACCGCGGCCGAGAACTATGCCGGGATCGTGCTGGAGTTCGAGTTCGGCTGGGACAAGACCGCGACCATGGCCGACGTGCGCGACGCCATGAACGCGGCCCAGGCCAGCTTTCCCGACGGGGCCGAGCAGTACACGATCACCGAGTTCAATTTCTCGGAATTCCCCATCGTCGTGGTCAACCTGACCGGCAAGATCCCGGAACGGACCATGGCCCGCATCGCCCGCGAGTTGCAGGACGATCTGGAGGCGCTCGACGCGGTGCTCGAAGCCGGCATCGCCGGCAACCGCGACGAGATGGTCGAGGTGGTGATCGATCCGCTCAGGCTCGAATCCTACAACATCACCGCGCCCGAACTGCTGCGGGTGGTGCAGAACAACAACCAGCTGATCGCCGCCGGAGAAGTCGAAAGCGCGCAGGGCACCTTCTCGGTCAAGATCCCGTCCTCGTTCGACGAGGCCCGCGACATCTACGACCTGCCGATCAAGGTCAATGGCGACCGGGTGGTGCGGCTGGGCGAGCTGGCGCGGATCAACTACACCTTCGAGGACCGCAAGGGCACCGCCCGCTTCGACGGGCAGCCCACGGTGGCGCTGCAGGTGGTCAAGCGCAAGGGCTACAACCTGATCGACACCGTCAAACTGGTCAAGCGGACCGTGGCCGAGGCCCAGCGCCGCTGGCCGCCCGAGTTGCGCGCGGCGGTGCTGATCGGCACCTCCAACGATCAGAGCCGGATCGTCGGGTCCATGGTGCGGCAGCTTGAAGGATCGGTGCTGACGGCCATCGCGCTGGTGATGATCGTGGTTCTGGCCAGCCTCGGCAGCCGCGCGGCGCTGCTGGTGGGGTTTTCCATTCCCACCTCGTTCCTGCTGACCTTCGCGCTGCTGGCGGTGATGGGGGTGGCGATTTCCAACATCGTCATGTTCGGCCTGATCCTCGCGGTGGGGATGCTGGTCGATGGCGCCATCGTGGTGGTGGAATATGCCGACAAGCGCATCAAGGAGGGCACCGGCCCCATGCACGCCTATGTGGAGGCAGCGCAGCGGATGTTCTGGCCCATCGTCTCCTCGACGGCGACCACGCTTTGTGCCTTCCTGCCGATGCTGTTCTGGCCCGGCGTGCCGGGCGAATTCATGTCGATGCTGCCGATCACGCTGATCTTCGTGCTGTCGGCGTCGCTGGTGGTGGCGCTGGTCTACCTGCCGGTGATGGGCGGGGTGACCGGGCGCATCAGCCGCCTGTTCGGCCGCGCCTCGGACGGGCTGCGGGCGCGGCTGCCCTGGGTGGTGCGGGCGCTGCTGGTGCCGCCGGCGCTTTACGGCATGTT
>JALTNO010000175.1 GCA_027000645.1 Paracoccaceae bacterium
GCGTCGGCGCCACCGACATGGCGGCCGTTCTCGTGACCGGGAAAACATGGGTCAGGGTGCCGGAAACGATCCGCATCCATATCGAGGGCGCGCTGCCCGACGGCGTTTCGGCCAAGGATGTCAACCTACATCTGTGCGCCCGCCTCGGGCTGGGCGGCGCGGGCTACAGGGCCGTGGAATACACCGGCTCGACGGTGCGCGCGCTGGACATGGACGAGCGCATGACCCTGGCAAACATGTCGGCCGAGCTGGGCGCGATGGCCGGGCTGGTCGAGGCAGACGAGACGACCGCCGCGTGGATCGAGGCCGCCGGGGGCGATCCCGGCGACTGGCGGCGGTGGCGCTCGGACCCGGACGCGCAGTTCGCCCGAACCCATGCGATCGATGCCGCGGGCCTGACACCGCAGGTGGCCGCACCGCATTCCCCGGCCAATGCCGGGCCGGTCGCGGACGCCGCCGGAGAAGCGGTGGACCAGGCCTATATCGGGGCCTGCACCGGTGCCAAGCTGGCCGATCTGCACATGGCAGCGAGAATCCTGCGGAGGCGCAGGGTGGCCCCCGGCACGCGGCTTCTCGTCGCCCCGGCCTCGACCCGGATCACCGCCGCAGCCGCGGCCGACGGCACCCTGGCCGCACTGACCGCGGCGGGCGCGATCCTGCTGCCCTCGGGCTGCGGGGCCTGCGCGGGCTATGGCGCGGGGATCCTGGCCGAAGGCGAAACCTGCATCGCCTCCACCTCGCGCAACTTCCAGGGACGGATGGGGGCGGCGGCGTCGCGGGTGTGGCTGGCCTCGCCCCTCACCGTGGCGGCCAGCGCGGTCGCCGGCCGCATCGCCGATCCGCGCGATTTCCTGGCGGAGGGCGGAACATGAGCGGGAAAGCCTGGGTCTTCGGAGACGACCTGAACACGGATGCAATGGCGCCGGGCCTGTACATGAAGGCCCCGCTGGAGGAACTGGCGCGGCACTGCCTGGAATCGGTGGACCCCGATTTCGCCGCGAATGTTCGCGAAGGCGATGTGTTGGTGGCCGGCGACAACCTGGGCGTGGGTTCGTCGCGCGAACAGGCGGTGCAGGCGCTCAAGGCGCTGGGGATCCGGGCGCTGGTCGCGCGCTCCCTGGCCGGGATATTCCACCGCAACGCGCTGAACTTCGGGCTGGTCGCGGTCGCCTGCCCCCAGGCGGGCCGGATCCGCCCCGGCGACCGGATCGAGGTCGATGCGCGCGCGGGGCGGGTCGTCAACCGCACCCGCGGCGAGGAATATGCCTGCGACGCGCTGCCGCCCTTCCTGCTGGAGATGATCGAGGATGGCGGCCTGGTTGCGCATCTGGAAAAAACGCTGCGGCGCGGCGCGAAACGGGAGTCGTCAACATGACCAATGCCGACGGGCTGAGACAGAGGCTGCACGGGGCACCGATCACGGTGGCGCCGGGGGTGGCGGATGCGCTTGGCGCGCTGATCGTGGAGCAGGCCGGCTTCGACACCGCATACCTGTCCGGCGCCTCCATCGCCTATGCCCGTTTCGGCCGTCCCGATATCGGGCTGGTCACGATGAGCGAGGCGCTGGACGCGCTCTCGGCCATCACCGAACGCACCGGCCTGAAGCTGATCGTCGATGCCGACACCGGCTTTGGCAATGCGCTGAACGTGCAGCGCACGGTGCGCCTGTTCGAGCGCGCCGGCGCCGCAGCGATCCAGATCGAGGACCAGACCCTGCCGAAACGCTGCGGACATCTGGGCGGCAAGACGCTGGTCGAGGCGGCCGAGATGGTGGGCAAGATCCGCGCCGCCCTCGATGCCCGCCACAGCGACGACACGCTGATCATTGCCCGCACTGACGCCATCGCGGTGGAGGGGCTCGACTCCGCGCTGGCACGGGCCGAGCGCTACCGCGAGGCAGGCGCCGACATGCTGTTCATCGAGGCGCCGCAGACCGAGACCGAACTTCGCCGCATCGCCCGGCGTTTCGCCGGCAGGGTGCCGCTCATGGCCAACATGGTCGAAGGCGGCAGGACACCGCAAAAGACCGCCGCCGAGCTGGAAGAGCTCGGCTTCTCGGTGGTCATCTTCCCCGGCGGCATGGTGCGCGCGGTGGCCCGGACCATGCAGGACTACGTGGCCAGCCTCGCCCGGCACGGAACCAACCAGCCGTTCCGCGACCGGATGCTGAGCTTCGGCGAGATCAACAGGCTTGTGGGCACGCCGGACATGCTGGCACTGGGTGCACGCTTCGACGCCGCGCAGTTCGGAGGCGACGATGATTGACCCGGTCACGCTGGCGGTGCTCAAGGGCCGCCTCGAGCAGATCGCCGACGAAATGGACGCGACGCTTTTCCGCTCGGCCTTCAACCCGATCATCGCCGAGGCTCATGACGCCAGCCACGGCATCTATCACGCACGCACCGGCGACACGCTGGTGCAGGGCAAGTCGGGGCTGCCGATCTTCGTCGGGGCCATGTCCTTCGCCGTGCGCGCGGTGATCGAGAAGGCCGGCGAGGACATGGCGGAAGGCGATGTCTGGATCTTCAACGACCCCTATGCCGGGGGCACCCATCTGTCGGATTTCCGGCTGGTCATGCCCTGCTTCCACCAGGGCCGCCTGTTCTGCTTCCTCGCCTCGGTCGGGCACTGGCACGACGTGGGCGGCAATGTGCCGGGAAACTACAACCCCGTGGCCACGGAATGTTTCCAGGAGGGGATGCTGATCCCCCCGGTCAGGCTGTTCCGCGCGGGCGAGTTGCAGCAGGACGTGGTGGACATCCTGCGCGCCAATTCCCGCCTGCCGGGAAGCCTCTACGGCGACCTGAACGGCCAGATCAACGCGCTCGGGCTGGGCAGGCAGCGGCTTGGCAGCCTGCTGGAGGAATACGGCGCCGAAACGGTCGGCGAAGCGCTGGGCGAACTGCGCGCCCGCGCGGCGCGGATGATGGCCGCCAACATCGCCGAGCTGCCTGACGGGCGGTGGTCGGCCGAGGACTGGCTTGACAATGACGGCATCGAGGACGTGCCGCTGAGGATCGCGCTGGACCTGACCATCGAGGGCGACCGGATGGTGCTGGATTTCTCGCGCTCGGCCCCGGCCTGCGCGGGACCGGTCAACATCGCGCTCTCGACCACCGTGGCGTCTGTCTACGTGGCGCTCAAGCACCTGTTTACCGAGGTGCCGGCCAATGGCGGGGTGCTCGACCCCATCGACATCGTCGTGCCCGAGGATTCCCTGCTGGCCGTCAGGGCGCCCAAGCCCGTGGGCGGCTATACCGAGACGATCCTGCGCATCATCGACGTGGTGTTCCAGGCGATGGCCGGCGTCGCGCCCGAACGCGTCAATGGCTGCGCCTACGGCACCATCAACGCGCTGTCGCTGGCCGGGCACCGGCGCGACGGCAGCCGCTGGGTGATGTTCTCGTTCTTCGGCGGGGGGCATGGCGGCCACCCCGAGGGGGACGGGCTGAACCACGGCAACGCGCCCATCTCCACCGCCACCATCCCGCCGGCCGAGATCCTCGAAGCGGCCTATCCGGTGATGTTCACGCAATGGGCGCTCAGGCCGGGCAGCGGCGGGCCGGGGCGCAACCGCGGCGGTCTGGGCGCCATCTACGAAATCGAACTGCTGGAAGAAGAGGCCGACGTGTTCCTGTTCGGCGAACGCGGCAGGTTCCCCCCGCCCGGCGTCCTCGGCGGGAAACCGGCGGCGCTCGACCGTTTCACCTGGCAGGACGAGGACGGCGAACACAGCCCGCCGATGGCCTCGAAGATGGTGGGAATAAGGCTGGCGCAGGGGCGGCGGCTGCGGCTGGAAACACCGGGCGGAGGGGGCTTCGGCCCACCCTTCGAGCGCGAGCCGGAAAGGGTGCTGCGCGATCTCGCGCTCGGCTATATCGACGCCGAGGCCGCGCTGCGCGACTACGGGGTGGCGGTCAGGGCCGACGGAAGCCTCGACCGGGCGAAAACGCGACAACTGCGCGAGGCGGGGCAGACATGAACGCAAGCAGGACAAGATATGTCGTCGGCGTCGATGTGGGCGGCACCTTCACCGACGTGTTCCTTCTGGACGAGGCCGCCGGTCGGGTCGCGGTGACGAAGGTGCCCTCGACGCTCGACGACCAGTCGCGCGGGTTCCTTGAAGGCATCGCCCGCCATGCCGCCCTTCCCGAGGTGGCCACCATCATCCACGGCACCACGACCGGCACGAACGCGCTGCTGGAGCGCAAGGTCGCGCGCACCGGCATCATCACCACGCGGGGCTTTCGCGACGTGCTGGAGATGCGCCGGCGCGACCGCCCCACCACCTGGGGGCTGTGGGGTCGGTTCGAACCGGTGGTCCCGCGCGACCTGCGGCTGGAGGTGGACGAACGCACGCTGGCCGACGGGACGATCCGCCAGCCGGTCGATCCCGAACAGGTGAAGGCCGCGGCCGAGGCCCTGCTTGCCAAGGGGGCCGAGGCGGTGGCGATCTGTTTCATCAACGCCCATGCCAACCCGCACAACGAACGGGTCGCACTGGACGCGCTGCGCGAGGTCTGGCCCAACGACTTCTCCGAGATCTCCTCGAACATCCTGCCCGAAATTCGCGAGTTCGAACGGACTTCCACCACCACGCTGAATGCCTGCCTGCAACCTCTGGTCGGGCGTTATCTGCACCGGCTGGAGGATTCGCTCGCCCGGCAGGGCTTTGACGGGCAGGTTCTGATCGTGCAGTCCAACGGCGGCGTGATGACGGTCGAGACCGCCCGCCGCCTGCCGGTGCGCACGGCGCTTTCCGGTCCCGCGGCGGGGGTAATCGCCAGCGCCCACATCGCCCGCGAGGCCGGGTTTCCCGATGTCATCACCTGCGACATGGGCGGCACCAGCTTCGACGTGTCTCTGGTCACGGGCGGTGAAAGCACGCTGGCGGCACAGACCGAAATGGCCTTCGGCATGACCGTGCGCACCCCGATGATCGAGATGACGACCATCGGCGCCGGCGGCGGGTCGATCGCGCAGATCGACCGGGGCGGGTTGCTGCAGGTAGGCCCCGACAGCGCCGGTTCCGACCCCGGCCCGGTCTGTTACGGCCTGGGCAACACCCGGCCCACGGTGACCGATGCCAACGTGGTATTGGGGCGGATCAACGCCGCTCGCCCCATCGGTGGCAAGCTCGACCGGCTGGACGTGGAAGCCGCGCGCGCGGCGATCGCCGAGCATGTCGGCCGCCCGCTGGGGCTGTCGGACATGGAAGCGGCCGAAGCGATCATCCGCGTGGCCAATTCGCGCATGGCCGGTGCGATCCGGCTGGTGTCGATCGAGCGCGGCCACGACCCCAAGCGGTTCTCGGCCATGCCGTTCGGCGGCGGGGCTGCGCTTCATGCCGGCGCCCTGATCCGCGAGGTGGGGCTGCACGGAGCGGTGGTGCCACGCTATCCCGGAGTCAACTCGGCGCTGGGCTGCGTCATCGCCGACATGCGCCACGACTTCGTGCAGACCGTGAACCGGCTGCTCGACGACCTGTCCCCGGCCGACCTGCGCGAGCGTTTCGCGGAACTGGCGGCGAAGGGGCACGACCTTCTGGACCGTGCCGGCCTGCGATTCGAGCGTGCCGACACGCTGCACGAACTGGACATGAGCTATCTCGGCCAGACCCATACCGTCGCCGTCCCGCTGCCGCTGGAACGGGGGCAGATGCCCACCCCCGACATGATCCGCGAAGCCTTCGAACGCCGCTACCGGGCAAGCTTCGGCCAGCCGCTGGAGGGCATCGCCATGCGCGTTCTCAACATGCGGGTGTCCGCCATCGGACGAAGGCCACGCTTCGACCTGTCGCTGCTGGCGCCGGACGGCGGCGTCGAGCCGGCGGCGGCCCGGACCGGCACCCGGCAGGTGTGGTTCGACGGTGCCTTTCACGACACGCCGGTTTTCGACCGGCTGGCGCTGCGGGTGGGCGCGGTCATTGCCGGCCCCGCAATCCTCGAACAGCCCGACACCACGATCTGGATCGAACCCGGCCAGAGCGGCGAGGTGGACCGCCTCGGCAATCTCGTCATCACCGAAGCGAAGGACTCCCCGGCATGACGGCAATTTCCCCCGAAACGACGGCGCTGGTTCTGGTGGACCTGCAGAACGACTTCCTGCACCCCGAAGGGGCCTATGGCCGGGCAGGCCAGACATCGCCGGCCATTGCCGCCCTGCCCGCGCGGCTGCGCCCGGTGGCCGATGCGGTTCGCGCGGCCGGAGGCTGGATCGTCTCGACCCATTTCACCCTGGTGCCGGGCAAGGGCGGCGATCCGTTCATCTCGCCCCACCTGAAGGCGCTGCGCCCGTTCCTGGGCAAGGGCGACTTCGCGCCGGGCAGCTTCGGCCATGCGCTTGTCGATGAACTTCAGCCCGCCGACCTGACGGTCGAGAAGGTTGCGTTTTCCGCCTTCTATCAAAGCCGGCTCGACTGGGTTCTGCGCCGGGCCGGGGTGAATACGCTGGTCTTCGCCGGGATCGTGACGAACGGGGGCGTCGCCTCGACCCTGCGCGATGCGCATGTGCGCGACTATCACTGTCTTCTGCTGAGGGACGGCTGCGCGGCTTTCTCGGACGACACCCACGAGGTCGCGGTCGAAGCCCTGTCCGGCATCGCCCGGATCGAGACCTGCAGCAGCTTCATGTCGATGATGTCCGACAAGGGCGACTGAACACGCAGGAGCCGCGGCGCATGACCCGGCACGCCGCCGGCCGCATCAGCCGAAGCGTTCCGACAGTTCCCGGTTCACCCCTTCCAGGAACCGCGCTGCCGCGACCGGCAGGGTGCGCCCGCGCAGATACCCCGCCACCAGCACCCCGCCCGGCACGCCGCGCAGATCCAGCGGCACGGCGATCAGCCCGTCCCGCTCCATCTGCGGGCGCAGGTTGACGTCCAGCGCGAAACTCAGCGACAGGCTGTCCTGCGACATCAGGCGCAGCAGGTCCAGGCTGTTCGATTCCAGCGCCGGCGCCAATGCAAGCCCCACCTTTTCGGCCGCGCTGTCCAGAACCTCGCGGATGCCCTCGGGCCGCTTGGGCAGCAGCAGCGGATAATCGATGCAGTCATAGATCTTCAGCCGTGCGCGCCCGGCCAGCGGGTGATCGACCGACATGATGCAATATGCCCGCTGACCGACGGAACAGACCGTCTGCAGCTCATGGAGGTGCATCGGCTGGAACACGATCGCGATGTCGTTGGTCAGATCCTGCAACGATGCCTCGGCCTCGCCGCGTTCGTAAAGGTTCACCGCGAAGCTCACCGCGGGAAACTCGGCCAGGTGGCGCCGGATCAGCTCGGGCAGGAAATACTGCACCACCTCGCGCGTGGCGGCGATGTTGACATGACCCGCGCGCATGCCCGACAGGTCGGCGATGCGGGACCTGACCCGCTCCATGTCGGCCAGCTGGTCGCGGATGTGCTTGAGCAGGATCTCTCCGGCGATATTGGGCCGCAGCCCCGAGGGGTGGCGCTCGAATATCTCGACGCCAAGCTCTTCCTCGATGGCCAGAACGCGCCGGTTCAGCGCCGAGGGCGTGATCCCCAGCTCTTCCGCCGCCCGGCGCAGCGAGCCGGTGCGGGCGATCTTCTCGATATAGCGCAAAACCTGAAGATGGCGCATCCGCGTCCCCCCGCCTCTTGCCGTTCTCCCCTTGCCCCTGCGTGTTGCGTTTTTTGCAACGGGATGCTGATTTCTTAGCAACAGACAGCAACACCTTCAACCGCTATGCAGGGGGCGAGACGGACGAATCCGCGCTGAAGGAAGGATCCCGCATGAGTCGCAAACTCGTCATCATCGGCGCCGGCATGGCCTCGGGCCGGCTGCTGGAACACCTGGTCGATGCCGCCCCCGGCGCTTTCGACATCACCCTGTTCGGGGCCGAACCGCGCGGCAACTACAACCGCATCATGCTCAGCCCGGTGCTGGCCGGCGACAAGAGCTATGACGAGATCGTCACCCATGACGCGGCGTGGTATCGCGCCCACGGGATCACCACCCGTTTCGGCGAACCGGTGGTCAAGATCGACCGCAGGGCCAGGCGCGTCATCACCGCCGCGGGGCCCACCGGGTATGACGCGCTGGTAATCGCCACCGGCTCGGCCGCGTTCTTCATCCCGGTCCCCGGCAACGACCTGCCCGGCGTGGTGGGGTTTCGCGACATGGATGACGTGGAAACCATGCTGCAGGCGGCCCGGCGCGGCGGCGAGGCGGTGGTGATCGGCGGCGGCCTGCTGGGGCTGGAAGCGGCCGCCGCGCTCAGGGCGCAGGGCATGGAGGTGACGGTGGTGCACCTGATGGGCCACCTGATGGAGCGCCAGCTGGACGAGGCGGCCGGCTACCTGCTGCGGAAGGAGCTGGAATCGCGCGGCATCACGGTGCTGTGCGATGCCCATACCCGGGCGATCCTGGGCCACGACCGGGCCGAGGCGGTCGCGCTGGAAGACGGCCGGGTGATCGGCGCCGATCTGGTGGTGATGGCCGCCGGCATCCGCCCCGAAACCCGCCTGGCGGTGGATGCGGGGCTGCACGTGGAACGCGGCATCGTGGTGGATGACGCCATGCACACATCGGACCCGCATATCTTCGCCCTGGGCGAATGCGTGGAGCATGATTCGGTCGTCTACGGGCTGGTGGCGCCGCTTTACGACATGGCGGCGGTACTGGCGAAGACCCTGACCGGGCACGAGGCACGATTCCGGCCGCCGGCGATCTCGACCCGGCTGAAGGTGACCGGGGTGGAGCTGTTCTCGGCCGGGGATTTCGCCACCGGCGAAGGGCGCGAGGACATCGTCTTCCGCGACCCGGCCCGCGGCATCTACAAGCGGCTGGTACTGCGCGACGACCGCATCATCGGCATCGTCATGTATGGGGATACCGCCGACGCCAGCTGGTTCTTCGACAAGCTGACCTGCGGCGAGGACATCGCGCCGATCCGCGACACGCTGATCTTCGGCCCCGCCTTCCAGCCGGGGCAGGAGCCGGCCTCGGCCACGGCGGCGCTGCCCGGGACGGCCGAGATCTGCGGCTGCAACGGGGTCGCCAAGGGCAGCATCCTCGCGGCCATCCGCGCCGGCGCCACCAGCCTGGCCGAGGTGAAGGCCCGCACCGGCGCCTCGGCCTCGTGCGGGGGTTGCGCGGGGCTGGTCGAGCAGATCCTCGCCGACACGCTGGGCGCGGATTTCGAGGCTCCGCAGGTGCAGCCGGTCTGCGCCTGCACCGATCTGGGACATGACGACATCCGCCGCCTGATTCGGGCGCAGAAGCTGAAATCCATCCCCGCGGTGATGCAGGAGGCCGGCTGGAAGACCTCCTGCGGCTGCCACCTGTGCCGCCCGGCGCTGAACTACTACCTGCTGTGCGAATGGCCGCTGGAGTATCGCGACGACGCGCAAAGCCGGCTGGTGAACGAACGCAACCACGCCAACATCCAGCGCGACGGCACCTTTTCGGTGATGCCACGCATGTGGGGCGGCATGACCACCCCGGCCCAGCTGCGCGCCATCGCCGATGCGGCCGAGAAATACGACGTGCCGGCGGTCAAGGTCACCGGCGGGCAGCGCATCGACCTGCTGGGCGTGAAACGCGACGACCTGCCGGCGATCTGGGCCGACCTGAACGCTGCCGGCATGGTGTCGGGGCATGCCTATTCCAAGGGCCTGCGCACTGTGAAGACCTGCGTCGGCACCGATTTCTGCCGCTTCGGCACCCAGGACAGCACCGGGCTGGGGATCCGGCTGGAAAAGATCCTCTGGGGATCGTGGACCCCGCACAAGGTCAAGCTGGCGGTATCGGGCTGCCCGCGCAACTGCGCCGAGGCCACCTGCAAGGATGTGGGCATCGTCTGCGTCGATTCGGGCTACGAGGTGGGCGTGGCCGGCGCCGCCGGCATGGACCTGAAGAAGACCGAGCCGCTGGCCAGGGTCGCGACCGAGGACGAAGCGGTGGATCTGACCGTCGCCTTCATCCAGCTCTACCGTGAAAACGCCCGCTATCTGGAACGCCCCTACAGATGGGTCGAACGCATCGGCATGGACTGGGTGCGCGCGCGCGTGGTCGAGGACGAAGCCGAACGGGCGGCGCTGATCGAACGGTTCGAGTTGTCCCAGTCCGTCTATCGCAAGGACCCCTGGGCCGAGCAGGCCCGCCCCGAATACGGCCCGCGCAAATGGCAGCCGCTGGCCGATCTCACCCTGGAGGCCGCAGAATGAGCAGCACGATCGAGAGCACGACAAGACCCGCGACGGCCGCCGCCGGCAAGGGTGACATGGGGCGCTGGATCGACATCGCCGCCCTTGACGACATCCCCCCCCGGGGGGCGCGGGTGATCCGCACCCGCCTTGGCTGCATCGCCATCTTCCGCACCCATGACGACCGCGTGTTCGCGCTTGACGACCGCTGCCCGCACAAGGGGGGCGCGCTGTCGGACGGGCTGGTGCACGGGCATGCGGTCACCTGTCCGCTGCACGCCTGGGTGATCTCGCTCGAAGACGGCCGGGTGCAGGGCGGCGGCGAAGGCCGGGTCGGCACCCACATGGTGCGGGTCGCGGCCGGGCGCATCCTGATCGACGCCTCCCTTGCCACGCGGAACGCCGCATGAGCGAAACCCGCACCACCTGCCCCTATTGCGGTGTCGGCTGCGGGCTGATCGTCGGCCCCGGAGGCCGCGTCCGCGGCGATCCCGACCACCCGGCCAATCGCGGCCGGATCTGCTCGAAGGGGGCGGCACTGGCCGAAACCATCGGCCCCGAGGACCGCCTTCTCGCTCCGCGGGTGAACCGGCGCAGCACCGGCTGGGACCAGGCGCTGGACCTGGTGGCCACGCGGTTTTCCGAGGCCATCCGCGCCCACGGCCCGAACAGCGTCGCCTTCTACGTCTCGGGACAGATGCTGACCGAGGACTACTATGTCGCCAACAAGCTGATGAAGGGGTTTGTCGGCAGCGCCAATATCGACAGCAATTCGCGTCTGTGCATGGCCTCGGCCGTGGCCGGGCACAGGCGCGCCTTCGGCTCGGACACGGTGCCCGGCACTTACGAGGATCTCGAACTTGCCGATCTGGTGGTGCTGGTGGGGTCCAACCTTGCCTGGTGCCACCCGGTGCTGTTCCAGCGCCTCGCGGCCGCCCGCGCCGCCCGCCCGGGGATGAAGCTGGTGGTGATCGACCCTCGCCGCACCGCCAGCTGCGAGGGCGCCGATCTGCACCTTGCCGTGGCGCCTGATGGCGAACTGGCCCTGTTCAATGCCCTGCTGGCCGAAATCGACCGGCGCGGGGCGGTGCGGCGCGACCATGTGGCCCGCCATGTTGACGGGTTTGACGCCGCATTGCGGGCCGCCCGGGCCTGCGACCCGGAGGCAAGCGGGCTGGATGCCGGGGAACGGGCGCGCCTTTTCGACATGTGGATCTGTACCGAAAGGGTGGTCACCATCTGGTCGCAGGGGGTGAACCAGTCGCGATGCGGCTCGGACAAGGTGAACGCGATCATTAACTGCCACCTCGCCACCGGGCGGATCGGGCGGCCCGGCATGGGGCCGTTTTCGGTCACCGGCCAGCCCAACGCCATGGGCGGGCGCGAGGTTGGCGCGATGGCCAACATGCTGGCCTGTCATCTCGACATCGAAAACCCCGCCCACCGCGACACCGTGCAGCGCCACTGGCGCGCGCCGACGATCTGCACCCGGCCGGGGCTGAAGGCGGCCGAGCTGTTCGAGGCCTGCGACGCCGGCCGCATCAAGGCGCTGTGGATCATCGGCACCAACCCGGCGGTATCGCTGCCCGATGCCGATTTCGTCACCCGCGCCATCGCCAGGGTGCCCTTCACGGTGGTTTCCGACATCACCGATACCGACACCACGGCGCTGGCCCATGTGCTGCTTCCGGCGGCGGGCTGGGGCGAAAAATCGGGCACGGTGACCAACTCCGAACGCCGCATCAGCCGTCAGCGCGCCTTCATGCCCGCCCCGGGCCAGGCGCGGCCGGACTGGAGGATCATCTGCGACGTGGCCGCCCGCATGGGCTGGAAAGAGGCCTTTTGCTACGACTCTCCGGCCGCGATCTTCCGCGAACATGCCGCCCTTTCCGGCAAGGCGGCGGCACTGGGGCGCGATTTCGACATCTCCGGTCTGGCCGGGATCGGCGATGACGAATACGACGCGCTGGCTCCGGTGCAATGGCCGGTGCCCGCACAGGGCCGCGCCGGCGGGCGGTTCTTCGCCGCGGGCGGCTATTTCCACGAAGGGGCGCGCGCCCGGATGCTGCCGGTCACCGCACCGGCCCGCCAGGCGCAGGATGCGGAGGGCGCGGCGGGGCTGCGGCTGAATACCGGGCGCATCCGCGACCAGTGGCATACCATGACCCGCACCGGCCGCGCCCCGCGCCTGTCGCTGCACCGGAGCGAACCGCGGGCCGAAATCCACCCCTCCGACGCGGCCCGGCTGGGCATCGAGGACGGGGCGCTGGTGGAAATCGTCTCGCCCCGCGGCCACGCGGTGCTGCGGGCCGGGATCGAACCCGGGGCCGCCCGCGGGGCCATCTTCGCGCCCATGCACTGGAGCGCAAGACATGCCTCGCAGGGGCGGATCAACGCCACCCTGCAGGTGGCACGCGACCCGATATCGGGGCAGCCGGCGCTCAAATCGGCCCGGGTCGCGCTGCGCCCCTTTGTGGTGCGCTGGCACGCGCTGGCCTTTTCGTCCCGGCAGATGCGCCCCGAGCAGGACTACGCCGCGATCATGCGCAGCCAGACCGGCTGGATGGGCAGCCTTGCCGGCCAGGACCGCCCTTCCGACTGGGAATCCCTGGCCCGCCGGGTGCTGAACCTGCCAGGCGGCACCGCCAGCATCCTGCTGGACGAGGGTCGGTGCATCGTCCGGCTGGCCATCCATGACGGCGCGGTGCTGCGGGGGCTGTTCTTCGCCGCCCCGCAGCCGCCGCGCCTGCCGCGCGCACAGCTGGCCGGGCTGATCGGGCAGGAGGTGCCGGCATTGGCAGCGCTCGCCGGCAGCCCCCCCGGCCGGCACCCCGATCCCGGCCCGGTGATCTGCGCCTGCCGCGGCGTCGGCGCCAATACCATCGCCGCGGCCATCGCCGCCGGCGCCCGCGACATCGCAACGCTGGGCCAGCGCACCGGCGCCGGTTCGGGCTGCGGCGCCTGCCGCCCCGAGCTTCGATCCATGCTGATGCCGCCGCCCCGCCCGCCGCCGCCGAATAGACCGTACAGGACAGGACCATGACCACAGACCGCCCCGCCCCGGCCCCGGAACAGTATCGCGCCCTTGCGCTGAGCACCTTCGCCTTCACCGTCTGTTTCGCCGTCTGGACGCTGTTTTCCATCATCGGCGTGAGCATCAAGGAAGAACTGGGGCTGAGCGACACCCGGTTCGGCCTGCTGGTGGCCACCCCGATCCTGACCGGATCGGTCAGCCGCCTGTTCCTGGGGCTGTGGACCGAACGCCTTGGCGGGCGGGTGGTGTTTCCCGCCCAGATGCTGCTGACGGCGGCGGCGGTGTGGCTGCTGACGCTGGTGCAAAGCTATGCGGTGTTCCTGCTCGCGGCGCTGGGGTTGGGGTTGGCGGGAGGTTCGTTCATCGTCGGCGTAAGCTACGTGGCGCGCTGGTTCGAGAAGGAAAGACAGGGCACCGCGCTGGGCATCTTCGGCGCCGGGAACATCGGCGCGGCGCTGACCAGTTTCGTCGCGCCGGTGCTGGTGCTGGCGCTGGGCTGGGAGGGAACCGCGCGGGTCTATGCCGCCGTGCTGGCACTGACCGGGATCGGGTTCCTGCTGCTGGCCCGCACCGATCCCGAACATGCCCGCCGCCGCGCCAACCCCGAGGCCAGGCCGTCCCTTGCCCGGCAGCTGGCGCCGCTGAAGGACATCCGCGTGTGGCGATTCTCGTTCTACTATTTCTTCTTCTTCGGCGCCTTCGTGGCGCTGGCCTCGTTCCTGCCGCGCTACTACATGGGCGCGCACGGGGTGGACCTGGCCACCGCCGGCACGCTGGCGGGCCTGTTCGCCCTGCCCGGATCGGCCTTTCGCATCCTCGGAGGCGTGTTCTCGGACCGCTGGGGGGCGCGCAACGTGATCTACCTGTCCTTCTTCGTCTCGCTGGTGGCGTTGTTCGTGATGGGCCTTCCCGGGGGCCGGCTGGCGCTGCAGGCGACCGGTGGCGTGATCGAATTCGCCATCCGCGTACCGCTGGGCGTGTTCGTGGCGCTCAGCGTCGTGCTGGGCTTCGTGATGAGCCTGGGCTCGGCCGCGGTGTTCAAGCATGTATCGGTCTACTACCCCGGGCATGTGGGGGCGGTCGGCGGTCTTGTCGGCATGATCGGAGGCCTGGGCGGTTTCGTCCTGCCGGTGGCCTTCGGCCTGCTGCTGGACGCGAGCGGGATCTGGAGTACCCCCTTCATCCTGCTGTTCTTCGTCGTAGCGGGCACCGCGATCTGGATGCACCTGGCGATCCGCGGGTTCGAGCGCATCCCCGCAAAGCCCGTCCCCGCCGCCCACCGCGCCCGCGCCGATGGCGGGGCCGGCCGGAGCGCCCCCTACGGTTCCTGAAAGTCCAGGCCCAGGTCGATGCAGCGGGCGGAATGGGTCAGTGCCCCGGACGAGATGTAGTCCACGCCCGTGGCGGCAATCTCCGCGATCCGGTCCAGCGTGACATTGCCGCTGGCCTCGGTTTTCAGGCGCCCGCCAACCATTCCGACCGCCTCGCGCAGCATGTCGTTGTCCATGTTGTCCAGCAGCACCGCGCTGGCGCCGCCGGTGGCGAGAACCTCCTCAAGCTGCTCCAGCCGATCCACCTCGATCTCGATCGCCATCATGTGCGAGGCACGGGCGCGGGCAGCCTCCAGCGCCGCGCGCACGCCGCCGGCGGCGGCGATATGGTTGTCCTTGATCAGGATCGCGTCCGACAGGGAGTGACGGTGGTTGGCCCCCCCGCCATGCAGCACCGCCAGCTTCTCGACCACGCGCAGCCCCGGCGTGGTCTTGCGGGTGCAGGTGATGCGGGCGGGCGTGCCCCGGGTTCGGGCGACGAAGGCAGCGGTCAGGGTCGCGATGCCCGCAAGGCGGCCGGCAAAGTTCAGCGCCACCCGTTCGGCCGACAGGATCGAGGCCGCCGGGCCGGCGATCTCCATCAGGGTGTCGCCCTTGCGGCAGAGCTGCCCGTCCCCGATCCGCGTGACGATCTCCAGCCCCGGATCGATCAGCCGGAACGCCAGCGCCGCCACCTGCATTCCCGACACCACCGCGTTCTCGCGGGCATTCAGGCGGGCCGTGCAAACGGCGCCGGGCGGAATGACCGCGCGGGTCGTCACATCGCCATAGCTGCCCAGATCCTCCATCAGTGCATTGCGGACGATCGGCTCCAGGACCAGATCGGGAAGGGTGGCGTGTGTCATGAAACCTCCTCGCCGGATCGCATGCGTACTGCCCGCGCCTCGGTCAGGGTCATGCGCGAACGCCGGGCCGGGCCGGGCCGGGTCTGGGGAAAATCCGCGCGGGCATGGGCGCCGCGGCTTTCCTCGCGCAGCAGGGCCGAGGCAGCGATCAGCGCCGCCGTGGCGCACATGTTGCGTAGTGACGGGCAGTCGGGATGGGCGTCTTCAAGCGCGGCGATCCGGCCCAGCGCCTCGCGCAGCCCTTCGGCGGTGCGCACCACGCCGACAAGGCGGGTCATGGTCCGGCGCAATTCGGCCACCGCCCTCGGGTCGGGCGCGCTCCCTCCCGGTTCGAAACGGATCTCGACCGGGGGTGCCGTCGTGGCCGGCGGAAGTGCGTCCCTGATGCCGCGGGCACAGATGCGGGCAAAGACCAGCGCCTCGAGCAGCCCGTTGGAGGCAAGCCGGTTGGCGCCGTGCAGCCCGGTCGAGGCGGCCTCGCCGCAGACCCACAGCTTGCCGAGGCTGGCGCGTCCCTCGCTGTCGGTGGCGATCCCGCCCATGTGGTAATGGGCCGCCGCCGCGACCGGGATCGGCTCGCGCGCCGGGTCGATCCCGTTGCGGGCACAGGCCTCGGCCAAGGCGGGGAAAAGCGTGCCGATCCGCTCGCCCAGCGACGCGCGCGTGTCCAGCATCGGGCGCCGGCCCGCCAGCCACTGCGCATGCACGGCACGGGCAACGATGTCGCGCGGGGCCAGCTCGGCATCGGGGTGAAGCGCCTGCATGAACCGTTCGCCCTCGGCATTGACCAGAACCGCCCCTTCGCCACGCAGCGCCTCGGAGGCGAGCGGCGCCGGATCTTCGCCCACGTCGATGGCGGTCGGGTGAAACTGGACGAATTCGGCATCGGCGATCACCGCGCCGGCGCGCGCGGCCATGCCGATCACCTGCCCTCTGATGCGCGAAGGATTGGTGGTCAGCGCGTAGAGCCCCGCCGATCCGCCCCCCGCCAGCAGGAAGGCCGGACCGCGCAGCATCACCGGCGCCGAGGGCGGGTTGCCGGCGCGCCGAATGGCAAGGCCGGTGACATCGCCGGACGCGCAATCCAGGGCAACCGCCTCCACGCCTTCGAGCACCTGTATCGAGGGACAGCGGCGCAGCTCGTCGATCAGCGCCCTCATGATCGCCGCGCCGGCCCGGTCGCCCCTGACCCGGACGACGCGGGCAAGACCGTGCGCGGCCTCGCGCGAGACGACATATCCGCCATCGGCCGCCCGGTCGAATGGCGCACCCCTCCGGGTCAGGTCGAGAATGCGCGCGCAGGCGTCGCGCGCGACGAGTGCGGCCACCTGCGCATCCACCGTTCCCGCTCCGGCCCGCACCGTGTCGGCGGCGTGCCTTTCGGGGCTGTCGCCCGGACTCACGGCGGCCGCGATTCCTCCCTGCGCCATTGCCGAGCTGGCCCCCTCTCCGGGCCGGTCCGGCGAAATCAGCACCACCGGACGCGGCGCCAGATGCAACGCGGCATAAAGCGCACCCAGGCCGGCCCCGACGACGACAACCCGATCGGTGCGGATCTCCTTCATCGGCGGGTCACAGGCCCAGCTTGCGCGAGAGGTCGATCATGCGTTGCACCGACTGGCGGGCCCTATCGGCAACGGCTGCGTCGATTTCCACGCGGTTCTCCATCCCGTGCAGCACATAGAGGATCTTTTCCAGCGTGATCCGCTTCATGTGCGGGCACATGTTGCAGGGCCGCGCGAAATCCACCTCGGGCAGTTCGTCGGCGATGTTGGAGGCCATCGAGCACTCGGTCACCAGCATCGCCCGGGCGGGCCTGTTCTCGTGCACCCACTTGATGATCCCGCCGGTCGAACCGGTAAAGTCGGCCTCGGCCACCACCTCGGGGGTGCATTCGGGATGGGCGATGATCTTCACCTCGGGGTCCTGTTCGCGATAGGCGCGCAGATCCTCGGCGGTGTAGAGTTCATGCACGATGCACGAGCCGGGCCAGAACACGATGTTCTTCTTCGACCGGGCAGCCACGTTCCGGGCAAGGTACTGGTCCGGGGTCATGATGACGGTATCGGCGTCCAGCGCGTCCACGATCTGCACCGCGTTGGCCGAGGTGCAGCAGATGTCCGAGGCCGCCTTCACCTCGGCCGTGGTGTTGACATAGGACACCACCGGCGCACCGGGATACCGGGCGCGCATCTCCTCGATGCCTTCGGCGGTGATGCTTTCGGCAAGGCTGCATCCGGCCGCCATGTCCGGCATCAGCACGGTCTTTTCGGGGCTGAGGATCTTCGACGTTTCGGCCATGAAGTGCACGCCCGCCTGCACGATCACGTCGGCCTCCACCTCGGTTGCCCTGATCGCCAGTTGCAGGCTGTCGCCAACGAAGTCGGATACGCCGTGGAAGATCTCGGGCGTCATGTAGTTGTGGCCCAGGATGACCGCGCCCCGCTCTTTCTTCAGGTCGTTGATCGCCTTCACGTAGGGGGCGTAAACCGCCCAGTCCGGCGGAGGAACCACGCGTTCCAT
>JALTNO010000176.1 GCA_027000645.1 Paracoccaceae bacterium
ACAACGTGTCGTTCTCGGTGGAGCTGATCGCGCCGATCGCGATGGAGGACGGTCTGCGTTTCGCCATCCGCGAAGGCGGCCGCACCGTCGGCGCCGGCGTCGTCTCCAAGATCATCGAGTAACACGCTCGGGTTCGACGAGGGCCACCGGACGGTCCGGTGGTCCTCCTATCAACTCCAAGGCCTGAAAGGGCGACAACAATGCAAAGCCAAAACATTCGCATTCGGCTTAAGGCGTTCGACTACCGCGTGCTGGATGCCAGCACGCAGGAAATCGTGAACACCGCCAAGCGGACCGGCGCGCAGGTGCGCGGCCCGATCCCGCTGCCGAACAAGATCGAGAAGTACACGGTCCTTCGTGGGCCTCATATCGACAAGAAATCCCGCGACCAGTTCGAGATCCGCACCCACAAGCGGCTTCTGGACATCGTGGATCCGACCCCGCAGACGGTGGACGCGCTGATGAAGCTCGACCTTGCCGCCGGCGTGGATGTCGAGATCAAGCTGCAGTAACGGACCAGGAGGGTAATCGAGATGCGCTCTGGTGTTATTGCCAGGAAGGTCGGGATGACCCGGCTGTTCATGGAGGATGGCCGGCAGGTTCCGGTCACCGTTCTGCAACTGGACAACGTGCAGGTGGTCGCGCAGCGCACCAAGGAGAAGGACGGCTACACGGCGGTTCAGCTCGGTGCCGGCTCGGCCAAGGCGAAGCGGGTGAGCAATGCCATGCGTGGCCATTTCGCAACCGCCAAGGTCGCGCCCAAGCGCAAGCTGGCCGAATTCCGCGTGGCGCCGGAAAACCTGATCGAGGTGGGGGCCGAGATTTCGGCCGCGCATTTCCTCGAGGGGCAGAAGGTGGATGTTTCGGGCACGTCGATCGGCAAGGGCTTTGCCGGTGCCATGAAGCGGCACAATTTCGGCGGCCTGCGGGCGTCGCACGGCGTGTCGATCAGCCACCGCAGCCATGGTTCGACCGGTCAGTGCCAGGAACCCGGAAAGGTGTTCAAGGGCAAGAAGATGGCCGGTCACATGGGCGCGGTCCGGGTGACCACCCAGAACCTGGAAGTGGTCAAGACCGACGTTGAACGCGGCCTGATCATGGTCAAGGGCGCGGTTCCGGGGGCCAAGGGCGGCTGGGTCACCATCAAGGATGCGGTGAAGAAGAAACTGCCCGAGGGCGTTCCGTTCCCGGCCGGTCTCAAGGCCGCCGAGGCTGCCGCGCCTGCGGAAGACGCACCCGCGGAAGGGGGTGAAGCATGAAACTCGACGTGATCAAACTGGACGGCGGCAAGGCCGGCGCGATCGAACTGCCCGACGAGGTGTTCGGGCTGGAGCCGCGCGCCGACATCCTGCACCGCGTTGTCCGCTGGCAGCGCAACAAGGCGCAGCAGGGCACCCACAAGGTCAAGACCCGGTCCGAGACCAGCTACTCGGGCAAGAAGATCTATCGCCAGAAGGGCACCGGCGGCGCCCGCCACGGTGACCGCAACGCGCCGATCTTCCGCAAGGGTGGCATCTACAAGGGCCCGGTGCCGCGCAGCCATGCCCATGACCTGCCCAAGAAGGTCCGCAAGCTGGGCCTGCGTCACGCGCTGTCCGCCAAGGCCAGAGCCGGCGAGCTGGTGGTGATCGAATCGGCCGAGGCCGAAGGCAAGACCGGCACGCTGGCGCGCCAGGTGCGCGAGCTGGGCTGGAAACGTGCGCTAATCATCGATGGCGAAACCGTCAACGAGGGCTTTGCCCGCGCCGCCCGCAATATCGAGGGTCTGGATATCCTGCCGTCGATGGGCGCTAACGTCTATGACATCCTCCGCCGTGACACGCTGGTGCTCACCAAGGCGGCTGTCGAAGCACTGGAGGCTCGTCTGAAATGAGCGCGAAGGCAGAACACTACGACGTGATCCGCAAGCCGATCATCACCGAGAAGGCCACCATGGCGTCGGAAAACGGCGCGGTCGTTTTCGAGGTGGCGATGGATGCCAATAAGCCGCAGATCAAGGAAGCCGTCGAGGCCCTGTTCGGGGTCAAGGTCAAGGCGGTGAATACCGCGATCATCAAGGGCAAGGTCAAGCGCTTTCGCGGCCGTCCCGGCCGCCGGCGCGACGTCAAGAAGGCCTATGTGACCCTCGAAGAGGGCAACACCATTGACGTGACCACGGGTCTTTAATACCACGGCGCATCCGCGCAGCCCCGGATTCGGTCCGGGGCTGCGTGCTTTCGGTCGGTTTCCGGGCCCGTATCCGGGATCTCCGGCACCGGCCGAAGGGCGGGGAAGCCCGCCAGACTGAACCGGGGACCTTCGGGGCCCTGTACCCATGGCACCTTCGGGGCCTGAAACATGGCGGGGGCGTTGCCTTCGCATTTGCAAGACGGAAGACAGAAAGCATGGCACTCAAGTCGTACAAGCCGACGACGCCGGGCCAGCGCGGGCTGGTGCTGATCGACCGTTCGGAGCTTTGGAAAGGGCGTCCGGTCAAATCCCTCACCGAGGGGCTGACCAAGTCGGGCGGTCGGAACAATACCGGACGGATCACCTCGCGCCGCCGCGGTGGGGGGGCGAAGCGTCTCTACCGGATCGTGGATTTCAAGCGCCGCAAGTTCGATGTTCCGGCCACGGTCGAGCGGATCGAATACGATCCGAACCGGACCGCCTTCATCGCCCTGGTGAAATACGAAGACGGCGAACAGGCCTACATCCTGGCGCCGCAGCGGCTGGCCGTGGGCGATCAGGTGATCGCTTCGGCCCGCGCCGACATCAAGCCGGGCAATGCGATGCCGTTTTCGGGGATGCCGATCGGCACCATCGTCCACAATATCGAGCTCAAGCCCGGCAAGGGCGGCCAGCTGGCCCGTGCCGCCGGCACCTATGCCCAGTTCGTCGGCCGCGATGGCGGCTATGCCCAGATCCGCCTGTCCTCGGGCGAGCTGCGCATGGTCCGGCAGGAGTGCATGGCGACCGTGGGTGCGGTCTCGAACCCCGACAACAGCAACCAGAATTTCGGCAAGGCCGGCCGGATGCGCCTGAAGGGGCGGCGGCCCCGCGTGCGCGGCGTGGTGATGAACCCCATCGATCACCCGCATGGCGGCGGCGAAGGCCGGACCTCGGGCGGCCGTCACCCGGTGACGCCCTGGGGCAAGCCCACCAAGGGGGCCAAGACCCGCAAACGGAACAAAGCGTCGAGCAAGCTCATCGTGCGCTCGCGGCACGTCAGGAAGAAGGGGCGCTAAGACATGGCTCGCTCTGTTTGGAAAGGCCCGTTCGTTGACAGCTACGTGCTGAAGAAAGCCGAAGCTGCGCGCAAGTCCGGTCGCAACGAGGTGATCAAGATCTGGTCGCGTCGTTCCACCATCCTGCCCCAGTTCGTGGGGCTCACCTTCGGCGTCTACAACGGCCACAAGCATATCCCCGTGCTGGTGACCGAGGACATGATCGGCCAGAAGTTCGGCGAGTACTCGCCGACGCGGACCTATTACGGTCACGCCGCCGACAAGAAAGCGAAGAGGAAGTAAGTCATGGGCAAGGCAAAGAACCCGCGCCGCGTGGCAGAAAACGAAGCGATGGCGAAGATTCGCATGCTTCGCACCTCGCCGCAGAAACTGAACCTGGTGGCGGCCATGATCCGCGGCAAGAAGGTGGACAAGGCGCTCAACGACCTCACCTTCTCGAAGAAGCGCATCGCGCAGGACGTGAAGAAGTGCCTGCAATCGGCCATTGCCAATGCCGAGAACAACCACGGCCTTGACGTGGACGAATTGATCGTCGCCGAGGCCTGGGTCGGCAAGAACCTGACCATGAAGCGCGGCCGCCCGCGTGCCCGTGGCCGGTTCGGCAAGATCATGAAGCCGTTTTCCGAGCTTACCATCAAGGTGCGTCAAGTCGAGGAGCAAGCCTAATGGGTCAGAAAGTCAATCCGATCGGCATGCGCCTCCAGGTCAACCGCACCTGGGACAGCCGCTGGTACGCCGACACCAAGGATTTCGGCGATCTTCTGCTGGAAGATCTGAGGATCCGCGACTTCATCAAGAACGAGTGCAAGCAGGCCGGCGTGTCCCGCGTGATCATCGAGCGCCCGCACAAGAAGTGCCGCGTGACGATCCACACCGCCCGTCCCGGCGTGATCATCGGCAAGAAGGGCGCCGATATCGAGGCCCTGCGCAAGAAGCTGTCGCGCATGACCGACAGCGAGTTGCACCTCAACATCGTCGAGGTGCGCAAGCCCGAGCTCGACGCCCAGCTGGTGGCCGAATCCATCGCCCAGCAGCTTGAGCGCCGGGTCAGCTTCCGCCGGGCGATGAAGCGCGCGGTCCAGAACGCCATGCGCATGGGGGCCCTCGGCATCCGGGTCAACGTCGCCGGCCGCCTGGGCGGGGCCGAGATCGCCCGCACCGAGTGGTATCGCGAGGGCCGGGTGCCGCTGCATACCCTGCGGGCCGATATCGACTACGCCACCGCCGAGGCCAAGACGCCCTACGGCATCATCGGCATCAAGGTCTGGATCTACAAGGGCGACATCATGGAGCACGACCCGTCGGCCCATGACCGCCGCCTTCAGGAGCTCCAGGCAGGTCCGGCCCCGCGCGGCGCCGGTGGCCGCCGCTAAGGAGGAAACGAGATGCTTCAACCAAAGCGCACGAAGTTCCGCAAGATGCACAAGGGCCGCATTCGCGGCCTGGCCAAGGGCGGCTCGGACCTGAATTTCGGCCATTACGGCCTGAAGGCCCTGCAGCCCGAGCGGGTGACTGCCCGCCAGATCGAGGCCGCACGCCGCGCCATGACCCGTCACATGAAACGGCAAGGCCGCGTCTGGATCCGCATTTTCCCGGACACCCCGGTGACGTCGAAGCCGACCGAAGTCCGCATGGGCAAGGGCAAGGGTTCGGTGGATTACTGGGCGGCCAAGGTGAAACCGGGCCGGATCATGTTCGAGATCGACGGCGTGTCCGATGAGATCGCCCGCGAGGCGCTGCGCCTTGCGGCGATGAAGCTGCCGATCAAGACCCGCATCGTGGTTCGCGAAGACTGGTGAGCCATGGCGGGGCATGTTTGCCCGGATGACAGCCAGGACCCCTGC
>JALTNO010000177.1 GCA_027000645.1 Paracoccaceae bacterium
AATGGGTTGGCGCAGTTGGCAAGGGCAGGCGGAGGATCGCGATGAGGCAATCGGTCGGGGACGACGCCACGGCCCGCCTGCGGATTCTGGCGACGTCCGATCTGCACATGCACCTTCTGGGATATGATTACCGGGCCGACCGCCCGGATCCGGGCGGCAGCCTGTCGCGGATCGCCACGCTGGTTCGGCAGGCCCGGCAGGAAGCCGCGGCGCATGGGGCAGCGGTGCTGCTGTTCGACAATGGCGACACCCTGCAGGGGACGCCTGCGGGCGAGGTTGCGGCGCAAGGGCGGGTCTTGCCGCACCCGATGATGCGGGCCTTCGCCCGGATGGGCTATGACGCGATCGGCCTTGGCAATCACGACTTCGATTTCGGCCTTCAGGCGCTGGAGCGGGCGGTCGCATCGGCCCGCTGTCCGGTGATCTGTTCGAACCTGCGGGTGAGGCAGGCGGATTGCCTGCGATCGGTCGAACCGCATGCCCTGCTGCACCGGAGCGTGGCCGCCGAAGGTCGGGACGGCGCAGCCGTGACCGTCGGTGTCCTGGCCCTTCTGCCGCCGCAGACGGCGGCGTGGAATGCCGCGCTTCTGGACGGCCGGGTCGAGATCGAAAACATGCTGTCCGCCGCCCGTCGCAAGGTGGAGGAACTTGTTCGCCGGGGGGCGGATCTGGTGGTGGTTCTGGCCCATTCCGGGATCGGCGGCGAGGACGAAGCGGAGGGGGCGGAAAATGTCGTGGTGCCGCTTGCGGCCATGGAGGGGGTGGACGCGGTGATCGGCGGGCATTCGCACCTCTCCCTGCCGGGGCCGGCCTATCGGGGGGTTGCGCATGTGGATGCCGAGGCCGGGAAGGTCCATGGCCGGCCGGTGGTCATGCCGGGCCCCTATGGGCGGCATCTGGGCGTGATCGATCTGGATCTTGCCATGGGCGCGGATGGCCGCTGGCGTCCGGTTGCCAGCTCGGTCGAATTGCGCCCGGTATCGCGGGCGGATGGTGGCGGGCGCATGCGGCCCCTGGTCGGGGAAGACGCGCTCATCCGGGCGCTGGCGCGGCCGCTGCATGACGAGACCCGCGCGGTTCTGGCCGCTCCGGTCGGGCGGACCGCCCGCCCGCTGCACAGCTACTTCAGCCTGTTTGCGCCGGATCGTGCGCTTGCGGTGGTGGCTGCCGCGCAGGTGGCGGCGCTGCGCCCGCACCTGGAGCGGGCCGGAGTCGGGGGGCTGCCCGTCCTTTCCGCGGTGGCGCCTGCGCGCTCGGGGGGGCGGTCGGGGCCGGGAAACTACACCGACATACCGCCGGGACCGGTTCTGCGCCGCCACGTGGCCGATCTTTGCCCTTTTTCCAATATCCTGGGGGCCGTCATCATGGATGGAGCGGGCCTGTACACATGGCTGGAGCAGTCGGCCAGCCTGTTTCGCACTGTCCGCCCGGGGCAGCAGCGTGTCGAACTGATCGACCCGCGGGTGCCGGGGCATGATTTCGACGTGATTCACGGGTTGAGCTGGGAGATCGACCTGTCGCAACCGCCGCGCCATGCGCCGGGCGGCGCAGGCAGGGCCGATGGTGGGCGGCGAATCGTGAACCTGTGCCATGGCGGGCGTCCGGTACGGGCGGGGGATCGTTTTGTCGTCCTGCTGAACAGCTACCGCGCCAATGGGGGCGGTCACTTCACGGCGTTGCGACGGGGGCGACCGGTGGAGCTTCCGCATGTCCCGGTGTCCGAGGCCGTTGCCGCGTACCTGGCAGGAAAGGGAGCCGAGGGCGGCGCGGACGGTTTCGTCGCATCCTGGCGGTTCACGCCGCAGCCGGGCGGCTCGGTCCTGGTCCGGACCGGGCCCGGCGCGCGTGCCCATCTGCAGGAACTGGCAGGAATGGGTGTCGAAGAGGACGGAATCGACGAGGACGGCTTTCTGCGCCTTGTCCTGCACCTGTGAGCGCGCCGCTTGCCAATCCCCCGGCGCGCGCCTATATCCGCCGTCGAGAGGTTGGCGCGGGCAGGCGTCTCGCCAACCCGGTCAGGTCCGGAAGGAAGCAGCCGTAACGAGTCCCGTCTGGGTCGCTGTCCAACCTCTCACCGCCGGGGCCGTGCCTCGGGTATGGCAGGGGGCTCTGCCCCCTCGGCCCTGCGGGCCTCACCCCCGGAGTATTTTTGGCAAGATGAAGATCGGGCAGCGGTTTCGTCATTCGGAGCCGCGGGGGCCGGCAAGGGCCCATTGCATCTGGCTTTCCGTTTCGACGGCACAGGGGCGGACCCGGCGCAGATGGGCAAGGGCTGCGCATGCCGGCTCGCCGGATTCGATCATCAGCCGCAGGGCCATCATGCCGGATCGGCCGCAGCCGCCACTGCAGTGGATCAGCACCCGCCCGCCGCCGGCAAGCGCCTGTCGTGCGGCGCGGCCGGTTTCGGGCCAGAGGCGCTCGACCTCGGGCGGGGGAATGCCGAAATCGGGAATGGGAAGGTGACGCCAGCGGCATCCCATGCCTTGCACGTCGGTGCCCAGCAGGCGCGCGCCGGCGGCGATCATCTCGACTTCCGTGGTCAGGCTGATCACGAGGCCCGGCTGCCAGTCGCGGATCAGAGCGAGATCCTCGCGGTAGTGGCCTCCGTGGCCGGGAAGGGGGCAGATCGCCAGTGTGCCCTGGCCGACCTGCAGCGCATGGATCGTCATTCCCGGCATCCGTTACGGTCCTTCCCTCCGTCCTTGGGATGTCATAGCCGAGGGCCGGCATTCGCCCAAACGGAAACCGCCCTCGCAAAGGTGGACGCCGCCGGGCCGTCGCTCTAGGCTGAGCCGCAGCCACGAATCCGCCAGAGCAGACATGACCGAGACCCAGTCCAGGCCCTATCAGGTGCTTGCCCGCAAATACCGGCCCGAAACCTTCGCCGACCTGGTCGGTCAGGACGCGATGGTGCGCACGCTGAAGAACGCCTTTGCCGCCGACCGGATCGCGCAGGCCTTCATCATGACCGGCATCCGTGGCACCGGCAAGACGACGACCGCCCGGATCATCGCCAAGGGGATGAACTGCATCGGGCCGGACGGGCAGGGCGGGCCGACCACCGAGCCCTGCGGGCAGTGCGAACACTGCGTGGCGATCATGGAGGGCCGCCATGTGGATGTGCTGGAGATGGACGCGGCCTCGCGCACCGGCGTGAACGACATCCGCGAGATCATCGATTCGGTGCGTTACCGTGCGGCCTCGGCCCGCTACAAGATCTACATCATCGATGAAGTCCACATGCTGTCCACCAGCGCCTTCAACGCGCTGCTGAAGACGCTGGAAGAACCGCCTGCGCATGTGAAATTCATCTTCGCCACTACCGAGATCCGCAAGGTGCCGGTCACGGTGCTGAGCCGCTGCCAGCGCTTCGACCTGCGCCGGATCGAGCCCGAAGACATGATGAAGCTGCTGCGCCGCATCGCCGATGCCGAGGGCGCGGCGATCTCCGACGATGCGCTGGCGCTGATCGTGCGGGCGGCCGAAGGGTCGGCGCGCGATGCCACCTCGCTGCTGGATCAGGCGATCAGCCACGGTGCCGGAGAGACCACCGCCGAACAGGTGCGCGCCATGCTGGGGCTGGCCGACCGGGGGCGGGTGCTGGACCTGATAGACATGATCCTGCGCGGCGACGCCGCCGGCGCGCTGACCGAGCTGGGCGCACAATATGCCGAAGGTGCGGACCCGATGGCGGTGCTGCGCGACCTGGCCGAGATCACGCACTGGGTTTCGGTGACAAAGATCACTCCGACCGCGGCCGAGGACCCCACGGTTTCGCCCGACGAACGTGCCCGCGGCGCGAAGATGGCGGAAGAGGTGCCGATGCGGGTGCTCTCGCGCATGTGGCAGATGCTGCTCAGGGCGCTGGAGGAGGTCGCCGCCGCGCCCAACGCGATGATGGCTGCCGAAATGGCGGTGATCCGGCTGACCCATGTGGCCGATCTGCCCACGCCCGAGGAACTGGTGCGCAAGCTGCACGATGCCCCGACGCCGCCTTCGCTTCCGCCTTCGGGCGCGCCCACGCCGGCAGGACCCGGCAAGGGTGCTACCGCCGGCACCGGCCTGCCGGCCTCGCCACCGCCCACGACACGCGGCGGCGGCAATGGCGGCGGCGCGTCGGCGATGGCGCTGGCGCAGGACGCCGAAACCGCGCTTGCCCGGTTCCCGACATTCGAACATGTGATCGACCTGATCCGCGCCAGGCGCGACGTGAAGCTGCTGGTCGAGGTGGAAACCGGCCTGCGTCTCGTCTCCTACCAGCCGGGTCGGATCGAGTTCTGCCCCGCCGACGGCGCGCCGCCCGATCTGGCGCAGCGGCTGGGGGCGCAGCTTCAGGCATGGACCGGCAGTCGCTGGGCAATCTCGGTAGTGGCCGAAGGCGGCGGCCCGACCATCGCCGAGATGCGCGACGCACGCGAAAGCGCGCTCAGGGCAGAGGCCGCCGAACACCCGCTGGTCAAGGCGGTGTTCGCGCGTTTCCCCGGGGCGAAGATCACCGCCATCCGCACCCCCGAAGAGATGCAGGCCAGTGCCCGCGCCGAAGCCCTGCCCGCGGCCGAGGAAGAGGCCTGGGACCCCTTCGAAGAGGACTGACCGGCCCGACCGCGCCCTTGTGACCGAAGGGTTGCATGCGTATCTGTGAACGGAACCGACAATCAGGAGAAACCCGATGCTCAAAGGACTCGGCGGCCTTGGCGACATGGCCAAGATGATGAAGGCCGCGCAGGAAATGCAGAAGAAGATGGAGCAGCTCCACGAAGAGATGCACAATCTTCTCGTGACCGGAGAATCCGGCGCCGGGCTGGTCAAGGCCACCTGCACCGCCAAGGGAGAACTGAAGTCGCTGGATATCGACCCGTCGATCTTCAACGCCGAGGACAAGGAAGTGGTCGAGGACCTGATCCTCGCCGCGATCAAAGACGCCCAGCTGCGGGCTTCGGAAACCGCGCAAAGGGAAATGAGCAAGATCACCGAGGGCATGGGACTGCCCAAGGACATACAACTTCCGTTCTGATCCGACCCGCTCCTTCATCTCGCCGCAAATACTCCCGCCGGAGGCCCCCGGCACCTGCAACCCCCCGCACCGGCCGCGCCGCATGAGCACCTCGCCCGAAATCGAATCCCTGATCGAACTGATGGCCCGCCTGCCGGGCCTCGGGCCGCGATCTGCGCGCCGGGCGGTGCTGCACCTGATCCGCAAGCGCGCCCTGCTGCTGGCGCCGCTCGCGCAGGCGATGCAGGAGGTGGCCGAAACCGCCCGCGAATGCCTCAACTGCGGGAATGTGGGCACTGCCGAGATCTGCGACATCTGCTCGGCCGAGGCGCGCGCAACCGGACAGCTCTGCGTGGTCGAGGATGTTGCCGACCTGTGGGCGATGGAACGGGCGGGCGTGTTCAAGGGGCGCTATCACGTCCTGGGGGGAACGCTGTCGGCGCTTGACGCGGTGGGTCCTGACGATCTGCGCATCCCCCGCCTGATCGACCGGGTGCAGAGCGAGGGGATCACGGAAGTGATCCTGGCGCTCAATGCCACGGTGGACGGCCAGACCACCGCCCATTACATCGCCGACCGGCTGGAGGGCCGGGTGCGCCTGACATCGCTGGCCCAGGGCGTGCCGATCGGCGGCGAACTCGACTACCTCGACGAAGGCACCATCTCGGCCGCACTGCGCGCCCGCAAGGAATTCTGAAACCGCAGCCCGTGGCCCGTGCGACTTGGCCGGCCCGGTCACCGGGGGTAATGTCCCGCCATGAACGACGTTTCCGGGAACTGGTTTGCACAGGCCGTGGCACGGCTGACCGAACCGCAGCATCAGCGGGTGTGGTCGGTCATCGTGACCGTGTTCGGAGACCTGGCCCAGGGCCCCGGCGACCGGCTGAGCGGCGGCGCCCTGAACCGGATCATCGGGCCCATCGGCATCAGGCCCGAGGCAATCCGCGTCGCGCTTCACCGTCTGCGCAAGGACGGCTGGCTGCAAAGCGAACGCAACGGGCGCGAAAGCAGGCATTTCCTGACCGAGTTCGGCCGCCGCCAGAGCGCGGCGGTAACCCCGCGCATCTATACCCGCCGCGCCCGCATCGCGGATGACTGGTATGTCCTGATCGCGGGCGAGGCATCGGGCATGCGCACGCTGGACGATCTTCTGCTGGCCGAGAATTTCATCTCCGTCAGCCGCACCGTCGCCATCGGTCCCGGCCGGGTGCCGGGAGAATGCGACGACCTTCTGGTGTTTCGCGCCGACCCGGTGAAGGTGCCGGAATGGTTCCGCGAGCGGCTGTTTCCGCCGGAACTGGAGCGCGCCTGCCGAACCCTTCTGGAGGACGCCCGCGCCGTCGAGGCGCTGCTTTCCACGGCGCCGGCGCCGGGCCCGCTGGAGGTGGCGGTGTTGCGGACGCTGGTGGTGCATCGCTGGCGCCGCGTCGTCCTGCGCCACCCGGATCTTCCTCCCCAGTACCTGCCGCCGGACTGGCCGGGCGAAGCGTGTCGCGATGCCGTATTCCGCCTTCTCGACCGCCTGCCGCGTCCCTCGCTTGCCGAACTCGAAGCCGTGTGACCGGTTGTGCCTAGTGCCCGGGCGGGCTCGGGCAAGGCGCGCTTTCGGCATCCGGGCCGGATGCATCGCGGCAGCGAACCGGTTGGGAAAATGGTCGGAGTGAGAGGATTCGAACCTCCGGCCCCTGCCTCCCGAAGACAGTGCTCTACCAGGCTGAGCTACACTCCGACCGTGGGCGCTGCATTAGCGCCCGCGTGCGGGTTTTGCAAGCGCATTATCGCATTTCTTCCCGCCCTTTGCGGGGCGGTGGGATGCCTTCGCCGCCGGTCGGAAAATGACGGGACCGGTGCTTTCCGGACGTTTCCGGCAGGGTCGCGAACGGACGAAAAAACAACGGCCTGCGCCGGAAAGGGCAGGCCGTCTGTAGGTATCCCCCCGCGCCGGGGGCGGGCGATCACGGGGTGTCGTCCAGCGCCGCCACGATCGCGTCGCCCATCTCGCTGGTGGAAACCGGTGTCGCGCCCTCCTCGGCCAGCAGGTCGGCAGTGCGCACCCCGTCGGCCAGAACCCGATCCACCGCGGCCTCCAGCCGGTCGGCCTCGGCCCCCTGGTCGAAGGAATAGCGCAGCGCCATGGCAAAGCTCAGGATACAGGCGATCGGGTTGGCCTTGCCCTGCCCGGCAATGTCGGGGGCCGAGCCGTGGACCGGCTCGTAAAGCGCCTTGGGCCGGCCGTTCGCCATCCGGGCCCCAAGGCTGGCCGAAGGCAGCATCCCGAGGCTGCCGGTCAGCATCGCGGCGGCATCCGACAGGATGTCGCCGAACAGGTTGTCGGTCACGATCACGTCGAACTGTTTCGGATTGCGCACCAGCTGCATGGCGCCATTGTCGGCATACATGTGGCTCAGCTCCACATCCGGGTAGTCCTGGTCATGGACCTTCTGCACGACCTCGCGCCACAGCAGCCCCGATTCCATCACGTTGGCCTTTTCCATCGAACAGACCCTGCCCGACCGCTTGCGGGCAAGGTCGAAGGCCGCCCGCGCCACGCGGTCGATTTCGGATTCGGTATAGCGCTGGGTGTTGATGCCCACGCGTTCGTTGCCTTCCTCGAAGATGCCGCGCGGTTCCCCGAAATAGATGCCGCTGGTCAGCTCGCGCACGATCATGATGTCGAGCCCCGCCACCACCTCGCGCTTGAGCGACGAAAAATCCGCCAGCGCGTCGAAACACTGCGCCGGGCGCAGGTTGGCGTAGAGGTCCATTTCCTTGCGCAGTCGAAGCAGCCCGCGTTCGGGCTTTACGCTGAAATCGAGATCGTCATATTGCGGCCCGCCCACGGCGCCCAGAAGGACCGCGTCCGCCTGCTGGGCGCGGGCCATGGTCTCGTCGGTCAGCGGCGTGCCATGGGCGTCATAGGAACAGCCCCCCACCAGCCCTTCCTCCACATCGAAGGTCAGGCCGCGCCTGGCGCCGAACCAGTCGATGATCTTGCGCACCTCGGCCATGACTTCGGGGCCGATCCCGTCGCCGGGCAGGATGAGAAGGGAAGGGTTGGTCATCGGGGCACTCCTTGCAGGTCGTTGCCGAGGCCCTAGCGCGCCGCTGCCGGAGGGTCAACCGGGGTGGCGGCCCGGCAGGCCCGCTCCAGCCCCCGGGCCAGCAGGTCCCACACCCGGCGGATGCGGGGCGTGTTGCGCATGGCCTGATGGGTCGCCAGCCACACCGGAAGCGGGTCGATCGGAAAGCCCAGGTCCAGTTCTTCCACCAGCGGGTCGTCCTTGGCCACGCCCTTCTGGGAAAAGCCGATGCCGCATCCGGCGCGCACCAGTTCCCAGTAGGTCGCCTGGTTGTCGCAGCGGGTGGCAAAGCTTTCCCGCGTCACCGGCCAGCCGCGTTCGCGCATGGCGCGCAGGATCAGGTCGTTGCGGTCGTATCCGACCAGGTCATGATCCGTCAGGTCCTGCGGCGTTGCAGGACGCCCGGCCCGTTCCAGGTAGCTGCGCGCGGCAAAGACGCCCAGCTCCAGCGTGCCCAGCTTGCGCGCAATGATGTCCAGCTGATCGGGCCGATACATGCGCACCGCGATGTCGGCTTCGCGGAACAGCAGGTTTTCCGAGCTGTCGGTCGGCACCAGTTCAAGCTGGATCGCCGGCTCGCGGGTCCGGATGTCGGCAAGGATCGGCGGGAGGATGTAATGCGAGGCGAAGATGCTGGCGGTGATGCGGACGGTTCCCCCCACCTCCTGCGCGCGGCCGGCCGCGGTCACCGAAATTGCGCTTATCGCCTCCCGGATCCGGCGCGCATGAGGGACAAGCGCCGCGCCTGTTTCGGTCGGGCGCAGGCCGCGCGGATGGCGGACGAACAGCGCGATCCCGAGCTGTCTTTCAAGTTCGGCGATCTGCCGGCCAAGCGTCGGCTGGCTGCGGCCAAGCCTGCGCGCCGCGCCGGAAAGCGAGCCGGCCTCGGCCACGGTCAGAAAGCTTTGAACGAGCGACCAGTCAACGGTTTCGAGTGCAGTATCCATTCAAGAATGAATAGCAGGCCTCAAGTTTTTGCCAATATCCCCGCTGATTATGAATGGGCAGGATGAGGCATCACGGCTTCAATCACCTGTTCAGGAGGGCAAGACATGACGGGAACCGCATTGATACTGGGGGCCACGGGGCGCTTCGGCCGCAACGCGGCAGAGGCATTCGGGGCCGCCGGCTGGCATGTGCGCGGTTTCGATCGGGCGCGGGACGATCTGGACACGGCCGCCCGGGGCGCGGACGTGATCGTCAGCGCCTGGAATCCGCCCTATCCCGAATGGCGCCGCCTGGTGCCGGGCCTGCATCGCCGGGTGATCGAGGCCGCCCGACGTTCCGGGGCCACGGTCATCGTGCCGGGAAACGTGTATGTGTTCGGGCCGGACACGCCCGCCCCCTGGTCGGAAATGTCGCCCCACCGGGCCACCAATCCACTTGGCCGGGTGCGGATCGAACTGGAGGAGGCCTATCGCGCCTCGGGGGTGAGGACGATCGTGCTTCGGGCGGGGGATTTCCTCGATACCGCGCCGTCGGGCAACTGGTTCGACCGGATCATGGCCGCGAAACTGGGCAAGGGCATTCTCGTCTGGCCGGGCGAGCCGGACATCCCGCGCGCATGGGCTTTCCTGCCCGATCTGTGCCGCGCGGCGGTCGAACTGGCCGGCAAACGCGCCGAGCTGCCGCGATTTTGCGACGTGCCGTTTCCCGGATACACGCTGACGGGGGGCGAAATCGCGCAACATCTCGGCCGTCTGACGGGGCGCCCGGTGCGGCTGCGGCGCATGTCGTGGCTGCCCTTCCGGCTTGCCTCGCCGTTCTGGCCCATGGGGCGGTGCCTGCTGGAGATGCGCTATCTGTGGAACACGCCGCACCGTCTGGACGGGGCGCGGTTCTCCGCCCTCTGCCCCGGGTTTCGCCCGACACCGCCAGACGAGGCATTATCGGCGGCGATCGCGCATCTTTCCGGGCCGCAACCGGGCGGCGCCGCCCGGCCGTTCGATGCGGACTCGGCAGGAAGCGGTGGACCGGCCTGACCCCGGGCACGCAAAAAGCCCGCGGCGACAACCGCGGGCCGGTCGCGTCGGTCGTAGCCGGACCTTTGCCGGTACGGCCGTCAGTTGACGGCCTTGGCCTCGACCAGTTCGGGAGAGTCCTTCCTGACCGAGGTAATCTCGATCCGGCGCGGTTTCAGCGCCTCGGGAATCTCGCGCTTGAGGTCGATATGCAGCATCCCGTTTTCATAGCTCGCCCCGGTAACGACCACGTGGTCGGCCAGGGTGAACCGGCGCTCGAAGGCGCGGGTGGCAATGCCGCGATACAGGTAGTTGTGCTCCCCTTCGTCTTCAGCCTTGCGGGCCGACACGATCAGGGTGTTTTCCTTGACCTCGACCGACAGGTCGTCCTCGGAGAATCCCGCCACGGCGATCGAGATCCGGTAGGAGTCCGGTTCCATCTTCTCGATGTTGTAGGGCGGGTAGGACGGCTGGCTGACGTCGTTGCTGAGCACACGATCCATCAGGTCGGCGATCTGTTCGAAGCCGATGGCTGCGCGATGCAGCGGAGCAAAGTCAAAGCTACTACGCATGGTCGTCATCCTCATTTCTTGAGCGATTCACGTTTGGGCCCTCCTCTCGGACGGGCGATTCGCCGGACCCCGCACAGGCGATCCGACATCGAAAAGATGGGAAAGGTCCGGCGTCGTTTCAACCCCCTCCGGGGCGGATGAACTTGGCGCCGATATCGTCGCGCCGACCGTTCACGACGACGCGTTTGCGAAGCGGCGGCGGGGACTGGGCAAAGCCCTTGCCGGCCGCGAGTTCGGCCCGAAGGCGCGCGATCTGCCCATCCACCGCCGAGCCGAGCGCGACCTGCGTGCCGCGCAGTTCGGCCTTGGCCGAGACGACCGAAACGATCCGCGGTGCGCCGGTGTCGAAGGAAAAGATCGGCGCCCCGGACGAGCCGAAATCGACATCGCAGGACATCACGATCACGCCGCGCTGTCGGGCCATCACGTCGCAGACCCGCTGGAGAGACGGCGCCTCGGAGCGGCCTTTGGCGTAGGATACGACACCCACCTGCGCCCCCTTGCGCGGGCGTTCGGCGATCGCGAAGGGAATGACCGTGGTGTTGCGGATCGGCTGCTGCAGCTCCAGCAGGGCCACGTCGTTGCGCACGCGTTCCGATGTCACCGTCCCGTCGAACATGTAGTCGGGATGGGTGACGGCCCGGCGGACGCGGCGATAGGCCGAGGCCCGCCCGTTGCGCCAGCCCGCGAGGAACTCGATCCGCGCCGGGTCGAAGCGCTGTCCCGTGGTCTTGTCGAACAGGCAGTGGGCGGCGGTCAGGACCAGTTCGGGTGCGATCAGCGTGCCGGTGCAGAAGCCCGCGCCGTCGATGTCGATCCGTCCGACCGCATCCCATGCGCGCCCGGTTTCGGCGGTGTCGAGGCGCTGCAGGCGCGACGTGTCGGCCTGTCCGGCAACGGGCAGAAGCGCCATGATCATGGCTGTCAGTATCGCTTTCAAATCGGGCTCTCCCGTGCGTGTGTTGCCGATGCGGCCTTCGGGGTAGCCTAGGGGCCGGTTTTGGCAAAACTGCGGCAAAGGCGCGGCGGATCGCGGCGCGTGACCGGAGGGCGACAAGGGCTGGCCCCGAGGTGGGGCAGGGGGGTTCTGCCCCCCTCGGCCCTGCGGGTCTCACCCCCCGGAGTACCTGGGGCAAGAGGAAGTCAGGGTTGCGCCTGCAGCGCGGGCGGGCGCGGTCCGCCGGTCGCCCAGTCCAGCAGTTCGACCGTGTGCACCACTGGCACATCCGTTCCCGACCCGATCTGCACCATGCAGCCGATATTTCCGGCGGCGATGATGTCGGGCGACTTCGCCTCCAGCGTGGCCACCTTGCGCGCTTTCAGCTGCGCCGAGATCGCCGGCTGCATCAGGTTGTAGGTACCGGCCGAGCCGCAGCACAGGTGACTGTCGGCGGGTTCCACCACCCCGAAACCGGCGCGTTTCAGCAGCGTCTTGGGGTGGGTCTTGATCTGTTGCCCGTGCTGGAGCGAACAGGCGGCGTGGTAGGCGACCGTCAGCCCCTTGTCGGGGCCTTGGGGCAGGTCGAGTTTCATCAGCACTTCGCTGACATCCATGGCCAGCGCCGCCACCCGTGCCGCATCCTCCGCCAGCGGATCGTTGCGGAACATGTGGCCGTAATCCTTCACCGTGGTGCCGCAGCCGGAGGTGTTGATGATGATGGCGTCCAGCCCTTTGCCCTTCATTTCGCGCGTCCAGGCGCGGATGTTGCGCGCGGCCGAGGCGTGGCTTTCCTCGGTCTTGCCCATGTGGTGAGTCAGCGCGCCGCAGCAGCCCGCCCCTTCGGCGATCACCACTTCGCAGCCCAGCCGGGTCAGCAGCCGGATGGTGGCATCGTTGATGTCGGTATTGAGCGCTTTCTGCGCGCAGCCGGTCATCAGCGCCACCCGCATCCGGCGCGGCGCCTGGGGGGCAAAGCATTGCGGGTCGTCGTTGCGGCTGACCGGCGGGATCCGCTTCGGCGCCATCTCGAGCATCGCCCGCAGCCGCGCATCGGGCATCAGCCGGCGGAACGGGCGGCCGATCTTCGCCGCCAGCAGGGCCAGCCGGAAGCGCGTCGGGTGTGGCAGGATCCAGGCCAGCACCCGGCGCAATGCCCGGTCCATGAAGGGGCGCTTGTAGTTCTGTTCCACGTAGCTGCGGGCCAGGTCGATCAGGTGCATGTAGTGCACGCCTGACGGGCAGGTGGTCATGCAGGCAAGGCAACTCAGGCAGCGGTCGATATGGCGCACGGTTCGGGCGTCGGGCATGCGTTCGTTTTCCAGCATGTCCTTGATCAGGTAGATCCGGCCGCGCGGGGAATCGAGCTCGTCGCCCAGGATCTGGTAGGTCGGGCAGGTGGCGGTGCAGAACCCGCAATGAACGCAGGCGCGCAGGATCTCGTTCGCGCGGGCAATGCCGGGATCGCGCAGCTGTTCTTCGGAGAAATTCGTCTGCATGTCGCTCAGCCCTCAGCCCTCAGCCCTCTGCCGGGCTGCCCATCAGGCCCGGATTGAAGATCCCGCGCGGGTCGAAGCGTTCACGCAGCCCGCGGCTCAGCTCCGCCACCGGGGCGGGTTCGGGATGGAACATGCCCAGCCGTGTCCGGGTTTCGTCATCGGCCCGGATCAGCGTTGCATGGCCGTCGAACCGGCCGGCCCGTGCCCGCAGATCGGTTCCGGGCGGGACCAGCGCCCATATCAGCCCGCCGCCCCAGTCGAACAGCACCTCGTCGGCCCCGATCCTTGCCGCAAGTCCGGGCGCCTCGGAGGGCTTGACCGACAGGCGCCAGACATCGCCAGGGCGTCCATGAAACGGCGCCACGTCGCGCAGCTGCCGCCAGATCCGTGCCGAGATGTCCTCTTCCGCGATCAGCTCCACCTCGCCGAAGCGGCCCAGGGCATCGGCCAGACGCCCCAGGCGGTAGCGAACCGAATCCGCGAACCCTTCCACCCGGATCAGCACTTCATGCCCGTCGCCGCCGGGCGCATATGCCGCACCCGTGACCTCGAAGGGCGAACCCAGCGCCGCGGCCATGGCCCGGACCGCCCGCGCGGCATCAAGCCCGTGTATCCGCAGGCTGGCCTGGGTCTCGGCCCGTGGCAGAACCTTGAGGGAAACTTCGGTCAGAACCCCTAGCGTGCCCCAGCTTCCCGCCATCAGCCGGGCCAGATCATAGCCGGTCACGTTCTTCATCACCCGCCCGCCATTGCGGATCACCCGCCCCATGCCGTCCACGAAGCGCACGCCCAGAAGGAAATCCCGCGCCGCACCTGCCTGAACCCGGCGCGGCCCGCTGACATTTGCCGCGATCACGCCGCCGATGGTCGGCTCCCCGGTCGAGCCCAGCAGGCCCCGGTGATCCATCGGTTCGAAGGCCAGCCGCTGGTTTTCCCCGGCCAGAGCCTCCTCGACCTCGGCCGCCGGTGTTCCGGCCCCGACCACGATGGTCAGCGCCCCCGGCTCGTAAAGTGAAATGCCCCGCAGGCCCGAGGCGCTCAGTATCCGGTCATGGGTCGGCACGCCGCGCGTGCTGCCGCCCCGCACCGCAAAAGGCGCATCTGCGCCCGCGACCACATCGGCGAGTTCCGCCTCGTCTTCAGGAATGATCATGTCTTTTTCTGGCCTTCAAATATCCTGGGGGTCCGGGGGCAACGCCCCCGGTTCATTCCGCCGCCACGGGCGCGCTCCGGCGGCCCTCGGTCACCGAAAGAGGAAACACCTTCGCCGGGTTCAGCAGCCAGCCGGGGTCGAACACGTCCTTCACCGCCATCTGCGCCTCGAGATCCTCGCGCGAATACTGGTGCAGCATCAGATCGCGCTTTTCCACGCCGACCCCGTGTTCGCCGGTCAGGCATCCGCCCACCTCGACGCACAGCTTCAGGATCTCGGCGCCGAATTCCTCGCAGGTCTCGAGATCGCCGGGCTTGTTGGCATCGAACAGGATCAGAGGGTGCATGTTGCCGTCGCCGGCATGAAAGACATTGCCTACGGCCAGCCCGTAATGCTTCGACATCTCGCCGATGCGCCGCAGCACATATGGCAGCTCGGACACCGGAATCGTGCCGTCAAGGCACATGTAGTCGTTGATCTGCCCCATGGCGCCAAAGGCGCTCTTGCGGCCCAGCCAGATCCGCGCGGCCTCTTCCTCGTCGCGTGCCTCGCGCAGTTCCACCGGATCGTGACGCCGGGCGATGTCCTTGATCCTGCCCAGCTGGAAGTCGATCTCCTCGGGGCTGCCCTCCACCTCGACGATCAGGAGCGCCTCGCACATGGGATAGCCGGCATGGGCGAAGGCCTCGGTCGCCTCGATGCAGGGGCGGTCCATGAACTCGATCGCCACCGGCAGGACACCGGCGCGGATGATGTCCGACACGCAGGCGCCGGCAACCTCGTTGCTGTCGAAGCCGATCAGCACGGGCCGCGCGCCCTCGGGCTTGTGCAGGATGCGCAGGGTTGCCTCGGTCACCACGCCAAGCTGGCCCTCGCTGCCGCAGATCACCCCCAGCAGGTCCAGCCCTCCCGCATCCATGTGCGCGCCGCCGATCTCGACCACGGTGCCGTCCATCAGCACCATCGTCACCCCCAGCAGGTTGTTGGTGGTCACGCCGTATTTCAGGCAATGCGCCCCGCCCGAGTTCATGGCGATGTTGCCGGCAATCGCACAGGCCAGCTGGCTGGACGGGTCGGGGGCGTAGAAGAAGCCCTCTTCCTCGACCGCGCCGGTCACCGACAGGTTGGTGCGCCCGCTCTGCACCCGGATGAAGCGGTTGTCGTAATCGACTTCCAGCACCTCGTTCATCCGCGCCACGCCCAGGATCACGCTGTCGGCGGTGGGCAGTGCTCCGCCCGCCAGCGAGGTGCCCGAGCCGCGCGGGACAACCGGCACCCCCTCTTCGTGGCAGATGCGCAGGATGTCCGAGACCTCCTGAGTCGAAGCCGGCAGAACCGCCAGCAGCGGCGGGCAGCGATAGGCGGTCAGCGCATCGCATTCATAGGCGCGCGTCTCGGCCTCGTCCTCGATCACGGCATCGGCGGGAAGAACCGCGCGCAGCCGTTCGGCGATTCTCTCTTTCCGGGCCAGAATCCGCGGGTCGGGCTGGGGCATCTGCATGGGGAAAGCTCCTCTTTGGTAAATTAATATTACCAATTTTGCAGAAAGGCAAGTCCATCACGCCTCGCTGCGCGTGAAGGGGTCCGCGTCACGTCCTTGTGACCGCGACGAAGGCCGCGTTGCTCTACAGGTTGGGGGATGAAACGTCTTGCTTCGGTCCTTCTGTTCCTGTTCGCCGCGCCGGCTTTTGCAGACCCGCCGGTGATCGAAAACGCCACCGCGCGGCAGGCTTCCGGCGCGTGGCGCTTCGACGTGACGCTTTCGCACCCCGATACCGGATGGGACCACTATGCCGATGGCTGGCGGGTCCTGGACGCGTCGGGCGGGACGGAACTGGGCATGCGGGTCCTCTATCATCCGCATGTGGAGGAACAGCCCTTCACCCGGTCGCTTGATGGCGTGACGGTCCCGGAGGGGGCAGGGTCCGTGCTGATCGAGGCGCGGTGCAATGTGGACGGCTGGGCGGGAACGTATTTCCGCGTCGAACTTCCGGGGCGCTGAGGCGGTTTCGCTCAGACCCGGTGATAGGGGCGCCCGGCAAGGATGGTCGCCGCGCGGTAAAGCTGCTCGGCCAGCATCACCCGGGCCAGCATGTGCGGCCAGACCATGCGGCCCAGCGACAGGCTGAAATCGGCCCCGGCCCGCAGGCCGGGGTCCAACCCGTCTGCCCCGCCGATCAGCAGAGCCAGATCCTGCCGCCCGTCATCGCGCCAGCGCGCCAGAAGGGCCGCGAATTCGGGCGAGGACAGGGCCTTTCCGCGTTCGTCCAGCGTGCAAGTCACGGCGCCTTTCGGCAGCACCCGGCGCAGCAACCCGGCCTCGGCCCGCATGCCGCCGCGCTTGCGGTCCTCGACCTCGACCACCCTGGCCGGTCCCAGCCCCAGCGGGCGGCCGGTCCGGTCGAACCGGTCCAGATAATCGTCGATGAGAGATTTTTCGGCGCCCGCCCGCAGCCGGCCGACCGCGCAGATGGTCACGCGCATGTCATGGCCCTCCTGCCGGTCCGGTCATGCCGGTTGCGTGGCCGGGGCCGCAAGGCTCAGGTCGAAGCACCACCGCCCGCCGGCAGCCACATCTTTTCAAGCTGATAGAACTCGCGCACTTCGGGCCGAAAGATATGCACGATCACGTCGCCGGTATCGATCAGGACCCAGTCGCCGGTGTCCTTGCCCTCCACCCGCGCGGTGAAGCCGTATGCCTGCTTGACCCGGTCGATCAGCTTTTCGGCCATCGACGACACCTGGCGGGACGACCGGCCCGAGGCGATCACCATGTAGTCGCCGATCGCCGTCTTGCCGCGCAGGTCGATCTGCACGACGTCTTCCGCCTTGTCGTCTTCGAGAGAGGAAAGGATGCGCGCCAGCAGTTCCTCGCTGGCCGGCATCGGATGGGCCGTTGCGAAACCGGCCCGGTTGTCAGCGGCCATCGCCGCTTCGGCATGAGGTGACAGGACCGTGTCCTCCATTCTGCGCGCCGGCAAACCCCCGGCGCCGGGGCATGTCCAAACTAGCAACCGCGCGGGCGGATTTCAACGAAACCGAACCCGACATGCGCACCCCTGTTGCACCGGCAAGACGGCTGCGGCGCATGAGCGGGCGCATCTGCGCCTTGATAGATGCGGTGCGCATCTGTATCTGGTCCTCCATGCAACCCGTTCCGGCCCGCCGCATCATCGACCTGCAGGACCGCGCCCGCCTGCGCGAGCGGTTCTTCGGTGCCGCCCGCACGGTCCTGGCCCGGCCATAGGCCGCGCCCGCGACCGACACCCGCATTTCCACGACCCAAACGGGAGAGGACCCATGTCCCCCAAGACGCTCTATGACAAGATCTGGGACGCCCATGTCGCGCATGAGGCCGACGACGGCACCTGCCTTCTGTATATCGACCGTCACCTCGTCCACGAGGTGACCAGCCCGCAGGCCTTCGAGGGGCTGCGCATGGCCGGCCGCAAGGTCCGCGCGCCGGAAAAGACCATCGCCGTGCCCGACCACAACGTGCCGACCACGCCGGGGCGCGAAAACCCCGACCAGATGACCGAGGATT
>JALTNO010000178.1:0-1957 GCA_027000645.1 Paracoccaceae bacterium
CACCAACCCCTTGACAACTCCGGAATCCCCCCACACAATCCCGCGACCACCGCCCAGCCGGGCACAACCACGGAGGACCCCCGACCATGCCAACTCGCACCCGCAACGCCAGCAGCTACGTCTACATCCACAGCCAATTCGCCCCCGCGCTCACCGCCCTTCGCGCCGCTGCCGAAGCCGCCCCGGAAATCCTCGTCGACGAAACAGCCCGCCGCGAGGGCCTATTAGCTTGGCAATTCGACCACTCCACCGCCCAAAAGCTCCGCGGCCAATATTACAACTGGCTACGCCTCGCCACCAAGCAGCCCGATTACCAGTACCACGACACCGCCCTCTGGGCGCGCGATACCCTAATCCTCCTCATCCGCGCCGAGCGCGATATCAATTCCGCCTACCGCAACAACATTCGCGCAGCCGGCGCCCCCCGCAACCTTCGCAGCTGGCTAATCTTCACCAGCCGAAAGGTCCACGCATCGCTACCAGAGCTCGACCGCTTCCACGCCGAGCTCACCGAATGGCGCTTGGGCTTCCGTGCGGAACCCCCAGCCGGCCTATCCCCATCCGTCGCGGCAGCCCTCCGCCGCATCGACACCGGCAAGCCCCCAATCGACGTTGCCAGCCCCGACGACCTATGATACAATCCGGAAAATGGAAAATCCGCCCAGCGGACGGGCATCCCAGCAACCCCGGGCGGCCGGGGGCCAGCGGACCGGCCCACCAGCCGCCCCCAACAACGGAGGCGCAACAATGCGAGATCCTGCCATCATCAAGCGCCTGGGGGCGTTCATCGCCCCTGGCGACCCGGAACCGGCCCAGTTGGCCGTTGGCCAGCAGGTCATCACGGCGGGCCTGGCCGCGGCCATGAACATCCACGGCTGGGCCCCGCCGCCGCTGGCCGTCGCGGCCCCGCCAACAGAGCCCCACGTCGTTGAGGTCCGGGCGCCAAGCCCGGACCACGCCGACGCCGCCACGGAGCTGGCGGAAACCATCGCCACGGAGCTGGCAACGGCCGGGCTGGACGAATTTGTCCATGAGGTCTGGGTCGTCATCGACCCAGACACCGCACCCGGGTATTTCGTGCCGGGCCACCCGCCCACCTGGGTGGGCCCGGCCGACACCTGACCTTTCCGGGCCAGGGACGGCCCCCACACCACAGGAGGCATAGCCATGCGCGAGCACAACGCCATCGCCCTGCGCAGCCTCGGCCGAGCCGTCGAGGCTTTCGCGGTCACGATCAGTGATCGGGGCCTTAGCGAGCCCCCCGAGGCCGTCGGCGCAGCGCTCGTCCGGGACATAGTCGCCCGGATGCTCACCGCCTTGGGCGACGCGCCGGGCTGGCGCGTAGACGCCGACTGGACCAGGCCCATCCTCCGGGCCTGGACGACGGATCCGGACTCCCAGGCCACCTGGGATTGCTGGCACGCCCTCCAGGCCGCCCTTCGCCAGCTCCCGGGCTGGCTCATCAGCGAGGCTCGGCTCTACGCCGAGCCAACCCCCGGCTCCTCGGTGCCCCTCGACCAGTGGCACCGGGACCAGCACCACGGCTCGCCCTGGCGAGCCAACGCATAGAGGAGGAAGCGCCATGACCTGGATATGCAGCGGACCCCGCACCAAAAAGGAGCTCCGCAAGCTCCTCGAGGTCAACCCTCGAGCCGTTTGGCTCGAGGACCCCAGTGTGTTCGCGCCGGACCCCTTCGCTGGGCCGGCCGCGAACCTGCCCGTCGGCGCGAGGGTGGTTGTCACCAACCACCCCCGGCGCAGCTGGTTCGCCGAAATAGAGCGCCGCGCCGACGGGCAGGTTCGCGGCCGGCCCAGCGAAGGGGTCCGGCGCGAAAACGCTGGGGTCCTCGAGCCAAACGGCTCGAGGATTGACCTCGAGGAGCTTGCGGAGCTCCTTTTTGGTGCGGGGTCCGCTGCATATCCAGGTCATGGCGCTTCCTCTTCTTAGGCGTTGGCT
>JALTNO010000178.1:1967-5060 GCA_027000645.1 Paracoccaceae bacterium
AACCTGCCCGTCGGCGCGAGGGTGGTTGTCACCAACCACCCCCGGCGAACCTGGTTCGCCGAAATCGAGCGCCGCGCCGACGGCACCTTCATCGTCCGCTAAGGACCCTAAACCGGGCCAGGGATTGGCCCCCAACCACAGGAGGAACGAGCCATGAACGAGCTTCGCAGCCCCATCCGCATCCGCCTGGTGAATCTCGCGCCGGAGCCCCCGCGCGACCGGCCTGTGCTGGTCGCGGAGGCCACCACCCCGGCGCTCGCCGCGCGCACCGCCCGCCAGTTCATCGCGGGTGAGCACTTCGGCACCGGCTGGCACAAGCGCAAGCCGTACGACCGGCTGGTGTTCGAGCCCGCCGAGCCCTTCGCGCGCGAGCCCCTGGCCGCGGCCCTGTGCCAGGCCCTCGCCGCCTACACCCGCCACCTGGCGGCCATGGCGGGCTGGCACAGCCCCTCCGGCGCCGCGGACTTCCGTGCCCCTGGCCTCAGCCCCGACGACCTCCGCCAGGCCATGGCCAGCCTCGAGGCCGACCTACTGCGCTACCCGCGCAGCCCAGCTGCCCTCGGGTCGATGGCTGAGGCCATCGGCTACACCCTCGTCCTGCCGGAGCCCGTCGAGGCATGACCCGGCAGCCCCTCCGCGCGGCTGGCAGGGCGGCCCTCCTGGCCGCCCTGCTGGCCCTGCTCCTCGCCACCGCCCTGGCCGCGACTCGCGGCTGGGAGCCCGGCGGCTACATCCGCACAAGCCCCGCATGGAGGACAGCCCCATGACCGACCAGCAGCAGCCCTCGCAGCCCGACAGCCTATTCGAACAGCTCCTCGCCTGGGCCGAGCAGGCCGCCAAGCAGCCCAAGCGCAAGCGCGCCGCCCGCCGGCGCAAGCCGGCGTCCCAGGAGGGCGCCGAGCGCAAGGCTCCGCGCCAGCCCCCTCCGCCCACTTGGCAGCCGGTTGCGCTCACCCTCGTGGTCGAGCGCATCCGCTGCGCCTGCTGCCGCGAGGAGTACATCGCCCCCCAGGACATCATGCTCACCCGCAAACGTAAGTGGGGCCAGCCCCTGCTCGACTCCCGGCCCATCGGCAGCCTGGACGAGGGCGACGCCCTGCAGCTTCGCCGCGGCCGCCTCGTCGAGCTCCAGCGCACGGTGGCCTGCTGCCCAGCGTGCTTCAGCGGCAAGTTCCTCCTCGAGCATGAGCTCGCCGCGCGGCACGCCCCACAGCAGCTCCCGCTGTTCCAGCCCCACGACATGCCGGGCGAGGACCCCGCCTGGGAGCGCTACATGGAGGCCCTCCGCGCCGCCCAGGACGCCCTGTTGGGCCTGGGCTGAGTGGGCCAGGGGCCAGGGACGGCCAGCGGCCCCCCGGGGCTTCCGGCCCCCAGCCTGGCCGCCGCCCAGCCTCCCGAACATACTTGACAACTGAACCGACGCCGCGCATGATTCGCCCCGAATCGGCGGCGCCGATTCCCGAACAACCCCGCAACATACGGAGGACAGCATCATGGCTAAGATCGCAACCAAGCGCCTCGATACCGACCAGGGCATCGTGCGGTTCGAGTTCGCCAACGGCGAGGTCCTCGAGGTCAACGTCGCGCAGCTTCCGGAGTCCATCCGTCGCCAGGCCCTCCTGCACGGTGTGTCGCAGAAGGTCGGCGACGCCTATGCCGGCGCCGAGTCCGCCGAGGAGGCTCTCGAGGCCGCGCGCAGCGTGGTCGAGCGGCTCATGGCGGGTGAGTGGCGCACCATCCGGCAGGGCTCCGGCAAGCCGCGCAGCACCATGCTCGCCGAGGCCCTCAGCCGCCTCACCGGCCGCGACGTTGCCGAGTGCCAGGAGCGCATCGCCGCCCTCGACGACGCTGCCGTCAAGGCCCTGCGCAAGCACCCCCAGATCCAGGCGGAGCTCGCCAAGATCCGCGCGGAGCGCCTCGCTGCCAAGGCCGAGGCTGGCGCCGACTCCGCCCCGGACCTGGCGGAGCTGCTCTGACCTCCCCCGAGCGGGGCTCCGGCCCTGCTCCCTCCTGTGGTCGTTGGCCGGGCCTTGTGCCCGGCCTTTTTTATGCCTGGGGCTCCGGCCAGGAACATGTTGGGCTTGACAAGCTGGATGGCCCCCGCCATCATCCCGGAACATACCGCGCAACAGAGGAGCCACCCCACCATGCCGTACCAGACCACCATCGAGCTCCTGCTCAGCAACCGCGAGGCCGATTCTCCTAGCTACCGCGTGCTGATCACCCAGACCGACACCTGGTCGACGCCCGAAGCGGCGCTCCTCCACGCCAAAGACGCCATCGAGGCTCTGGAGGAGAACTTCAGAGTCCACATCCGCCAGATCCGCGTGTTCGAAGTTCGCAACCCGCAGGAGGACTGAGCCATGAGCGAGCCCGAGATCCGCATCGCCAGCACGACCTCCGTGCGCACTCCCGCGGACTGCGAGCCCCTGCTCCAGGCCGCTAAGCGTTTCGAGCCCGAGTTCGACCTCGACGAGGCCCGGGATTTCATCGCAGCCTGGCTTCCGGCCGGGGGCCAGCTGCGCGACGCCAGCCTCTGGCTCTACCCGTACAAGCAGCTCCCGGACCGCGTCGACTTGCGCCTCTGGTACGACGGTCCCTACGACGAGGTTGTGCTTATGCCGGCCGACTACGGCTGCATCATCGCGAACAGCCACACCGACATGCAGCTGTACCTCATGCGCGACTACGAGCGGCCCACCTTCACGGTCCAGGTGCAGTGGCGTGCGGGCCTCCCCCCGGCCGAGGTCCAACTCCTGCACGACATGGGCCTGGTGCGCGAGCAGCGGCAGGAGCCCGATCCTGTCGAGCCCCGCACGGAGGTGTATGTGGCGTGTCCGGTGTGAGCGCGAACCCCCGCCTCCTGCGCGCCATCCCAGCCGCGCACCGCTACGGCTACATCATCGGCTGGCGCTGGTGGCGAGTGGGCTGCGGAGGCCTGTACAGCCTCTGGGTGGGCGTCGGCTCGGCCTGGCCCACCGGCCAGGCCCTGTGGGCCGGCACGAAGCTCCATCCCGACCCCCGCAACTACTGGGGCCAGTGCGGCATCTACGCCTGGCGCACCGCCGAACAGGCCCTCCGGCAGCGCCTGCC
>JALTNO010000179.1 GCA_027000645.1 Paracoccaceae bacterium
AGCGCAGGGCGGCCTCGATATTTCCGCCGTCCACCGTCATCACATGGGCGGTGGTGCGTTCGGCCAGCGCCAGCGCAGTGAAGGCCTGGGCCACATGGTGGGCCTCCACTTCGCGCCGCAGCAGGTTTCCGGCCATGTAGTCGGCCTCGCTGACCCCGCGCGCCCTGGCCCGCTCCCGGATGAAACCGTCGTCCAGCAGCCCCGAGCGGATGCGGTCGGCGTTCACCCCGTTCACCCGCACGCCCCTGGGCCCCAGTTCCAGCGCCAGCTGGCGCAGCAGGAAGAAGGTGGTGGCCTTGGGCAGCCCGTAGGCGCCGAAGCCGCGGCCGGGGTTCACCGCCTGCTTGGAGACGTTGAACAGGATCTGCCCGCCGCGGCCCTGCGTCTCGAACAGCCTTGCCGCAGCCACGGCGAAGGCCTGATGGGAAAAGAAATTCAGCTCGAAGCTGCGGCGCAGGGTTTCCTCGGGCAGATCCAGCATCTCGCCCGGCCAGGCGGCGCCGGCGTTGGAAACCAGGATGTCCAGCCCGCCGAAGGTGCGCGTGCAGCCCTCCATCGCCGCCTCGGCAGCGCCCTCGGCGGTGACGTCCATCGCCAGGCCGCGGTGGAAGCCGCCAAGTTCTGCCAGCGCGCCCTCCAGCGCCTTCTCGTCCAGGTCGATCAGGAAGATGTCGGCCCCCAGTGTAGCAAAGGCCCGGGCGGTGGCCAGCCCGATCGCGCCCGCTCCGCCGGTGATCATCACCACCCGGCCCTGCAGTGGCGGCGGCGCGCCCTTGCCCAGCTTGGCCTGTTCCAGCGACCAGTATTCCATGTCGAACAGGCGGGTTTCGTCCACCGGATGGTAGCCGCCGGCGGCTTCGCCCCAGGCCATCGCCCTTATCGCCTGTGCCGCCAGATCCGAGGCGGCGCTGGCGGCCTTGGCATTGGCCGAGATGCCAGCCACGCCCACCCCCTCGATCCAGGCAAGGTTGGGCGTGGGCATCAGCAGCTTCTTCGTGCCGCCGTGGCGGGCGTTGTTTTCTTCGAAATAGGCGCGGTAGCGGGCAATGAAGGCATCCACCTCGGCAGCGATTGCCGCGCGCCCGCCGGCCAGGGTTTTGGCCCGCAGCAGCAGCGGGCGGTTCTTGGTGCGGATCACGTGGTCCGGCGTCGGTACGCCGCGCGCGGCCAGTTTCGCCAGATCGTCGCGGGCCAGGAATTCCTGCACGTTCGCGCCGTTGCGCAGATCCATCACCGGCATCGGCTGGTCGGGGTTGCCGGTGAATTCCGCCGCCCGCTCGCCGATGATTCCGCGCAATACCGGCAGCACCCCGGCGGCGCGTGCGCTCATCTCCTCGCTTTCGCCCACCGCCGCCGCCGGCACGAAGCCCGCGCGGCTTTCCAGCCAGCGTTCCACCGCGTTGGTCTGGGCGATCAGCCTCTCGTAGCTTTCCTTCGCGCTGTCGCCGAAGGCGAAGTGGCCGTGCTTGAGCAGCAGCAGCCCCTCAACGTTCGGGTTGGCGTCGAATACCTCGGCTGCGACCTTGGCCAGCTCGAAGCCGGGCATGATGAAGGGCACGCAGGCGATGTGGCCCTCGAAAATCTCCTCCACCACCTTCTCGGCCTCGGGCAGGTCGGCCAGTGCCAGCATGGCCGTGGCATGGGTGTGATCGATGAAGCGATGCGGCAGGAAGGCGTGCAGCAGGGTTTCGACCGAGGGGTTGGGCGAGGTGCTGTCGAGCAGCGCCGCGCGCTGCAGGTTCACCATCTCCTCGTCGGAAAGCGCATCGAGCGCGCGCAGTTCGCGCAACGGCTCCAGCCGCACCCCCGGCAGCCCCGGCGCCTCGATCACGCCCAGATCCCAGCCCGAGCCCTTGACGTGCAGCACCGCGATTTCGCGCCCCATGATGTCGCGCCGGGTCACCTTGCACGAGGTATTGCCGCCGCCATGCAGCACCAGGTTGCTGTCAGAGCCGATCAGCCGCGAGGTGTAGACCCTGAGCGCCAGCTGGCGGTCGGCCTCCTGCGCGCCGGCAGCATCGGTGAAGGCGCGGGCGTCGTCATCGTTCCATCGGTTGGGGACCACGTAAGCTTCCTTTCTGTTTCGTCTCGGGCCGGGTTTGCATGCTTCGGGCGAGATGGGTCAACCGGCTCACGCCCCCGCCCTTTCGGGAAACAGCTCCGCCAGCCCCTCGGGCGAGGCCTCGCAGATGCCGCGCTCGGTGATGAGGCCGGTGACCAGCCGCGCGGGCGTCACGTCGAAGGCGGGGTTGCCTCCGGGCGTGCCGTCGGGGCTGATCTGCACTTCACTCACCGTGCCGTCGGCCAGCTTGCCCTGCACATGGGTCACCTCGCGCCCGTCGCGCTCTTCGATGGGGATTTCGGCGATGCCGTCCTGCACCGTCCAGTCGATGGTGGGCGAAGGCAGCGCCACATAGAAGGGCACGCCGTTGTCATGGGCCGCCAGCGCTTTGAGATAGGTACCGATCTTGTTGCACACGTCGCCGCGGGCGGTGGTGCGGTCGGTGCCGACGATCACCATGTCCACGAGCCCGTGCTGCATCAGATGCCCGCCGGCGTTGTCCACTATCAGGTGGTGCGGGATGCCGTGGCTGTCCATCTCCCAGGCCGTCAGCAGCGCGCCCTGATTGCGCGGACGCGTCTCGTCCACCCAGACATGGATCGGGATTCCGGCCTCCACGGCGTGATACATCGGGCTGGTGGCGGTGCCCCAGTCCACCGTCGCCAGCCAGCCGGCATTGCAGTGGGTGAGGATGTTGACCGGCTCTCCGGGCTTCTTCCTCGCGGCGATCTCCCTGATGATCTCAAGGCCGTGCACGCCGATCATGCGGTTGGTTTCCACGTCCTCGTCGCAGATCTCGAGTGCCCGTTTCCGTGCGGCTTCGGCGCGCTTTTCCTCGGACAGCGGGCGCAGGAGGGCGCGCATCTCGTCTAGTGCCCAGCGCAGGTTGATGGCGGTGGGCCGCGTGGCGTTCAGCTCTTCCCAGGCCTCATCCAGATTGGTGTCCGTCGGGTCGCGCTTCATCTCTTCGGCGATGGCGTGCGCCGCCGTGGCCCCGATCAGCGGCGCGCCGCGCACCCACATGTCGCGGATCGCATCGGCGAAATCGGCGCGCGTGACCAGATCTACCACCCGGAACTCGTGCGGGAGCCAGCGCTGGTCGATGATCTTCACACGCCCGCTTGCGTCGTCGTGCCAGATCGAGCGGTAATGCCTGTCGCCGACCTTCATCTCTTCCCCTTCCCTGGCTGCGCGGGTTCCGGCCGGAATCAACGGCCGGTTGCAATAGGCCATTCCTGCGCGCGGGGGTCAACCGTGAGGCGGGGCGCGCCGCCCGTTCAGTAGGTCGTGGTGAGGCGATAGCCCTGGTGGTAGGTCATGCGCACCAGCGTCACGGGCCTGTCGCCCAGTTCGGTCGTGCGTTCCATCTGGAACAGCGGCGTGCCTTCGGTGACCGATAGGAAATCGGCCAGCCGCCTGTCGGCGGCGACGGCGGCAAAGCTGATCTCGGCCCGGGTGTAGGGGATTTCGCGCAGCAACCATTCATTCGGGCCGACGGTTTCCAGATCGGCCTCCAGAATCGAGGGCACGGCCACGATGTTCACCCAGCGCTCCTCGAACTGGAAGGGCGCGTTGTCGGCGTAATGCATGCACTGCAGGTGCAGCACCTTCTGCCCCCGCCGCAGCCCGATGCGCGGCACCAGCCAGTCCGGCGCTGTGATCTCCTGGCGGTGCACCAGCGCATAACGGTAGCGGGCGCCGCGCTCCTCGACTTCCTGCCGGACGATGGGAATGGCGAATCTGGCCTGCTTGTCCGGCAGCATCTTGACCCGCGTGCCACTCTTGCGCCGGCGCTCGATGATCCCTTCTTCAGTCAGCTCGCGCAGGGCGCGGTTCACGGTGGCGCGGGCACAGCCGAACTCTTCGGCCAGCTCTATTTCCGTGGGCAGGACGGCGCCGGGGGGCCAGACGCCCTCGCGTATCCGGCGGAACACCTCCTTGCGCACATCGTGGAATGTCGTCTTTCGGGGTTCGGTCAAGTGTTTTTCCCGCTCTCTTTATGCCGGTTTCCGGCCGTCCTCGTCAAAGCCGCTCAGCCCGGCCATGGGTCTTCCCGCAAGCTCGCCATGGCCGCGCGGAAACCGGCCTCGATCTCTTCCCTCGCCACATGACGGCCGTGGCGCACCACGTGACGCCCGGCAGCCCAGACATCCGTGACCGCCCCCTCGGGCGCGGCAAAGATCAGGCCGTCGGCCAGGCGCTCGTCGGGGAGGGCGAACAGCACGTCACCCTGCCCGTCGATCGCCATCAGATCGGCCAGCCGCCCCACCTCGATCCGGCCCGAGTCGCGGCCCAGCGCCTGCGCCGCGCCTTCGGCCGCGGCCAGCAGCAGGGCCTGCCCGACAGGGCCGTCGCGAAGGGTCATCACGTTGCGGGCCATGTATCCGAGGCGTTGCGAATATTCCAGCATCCGCAATTCACCAGTGAGCGAAATGCCCACGTTGGAATCGGTTCCCACCCCGAACAGCCCGCCCGCGGCGATGAATTCGCGGCCACTGAAAATGCCGTCTCCGAGGTTGGCCTCGGTGATCGGGCACAGCCCCGCCACCGCGCCCGTCCGCGCCAGGGCGGTGGTTTCGGCGGCGGTCATGTGCGTGGCGTGGATCAGGCACCAGTCAGGCCCGATCGCGCAGTTGTCCAGCAGCCACTCGACGGGGCGCGCGCCCAGCCAGTTCCGGATGTCGTCCACCTCCGCCAGCTGCTCGGCGGCGTGGATGTGGATCGGCCCGCCGTGATGGGCCTGCAGGGCTTCATGCAGCTCTTCCGGCGTGGTGGCGCGCAGGGAATGCGGCGCGATCCCCAGCCGGCAGTCGCCGGGTAGCGAGGTCAACCCCCCACGCGCTGCCTCCACCAGCCGGGCGAAGGACCGGGGCGTGTTGGCAAACCGCCGCTGCCCGCCGGCAACCGGCCTCGCCCCTGCTCCGCCGTAACTGTAGAGCACCGGCAGGTGGGTCAGGCCGAT
>JALTNO010000180.1 GCA_027000645.1 Paracoccaceae bacterium
ATGCCTTCGTGACCGTGGTGGTGGATGTCGAGGATTACGAAAAGCTGCTGGGCGACATGGACCAGCACGGCGGCGCCACCTGCCCGAAATTCCGCCGCAAGCTGGCGCAGAAGGCCTATGCCCGCACTGCCGCCTATGACGCGGCGGTGTCGAACTGGATGGCCGGGGCGCTGGAGATCGAGGCACCGCGCCGCCGCGCATTCGCTGGGACGCTCGCCCAGACCCTGCGCTATGGCGAGAACCCGCACCAGCGCGCGGCCTTCTACGTGGATGGCTCGGACCGGCCCGGCGTGGCCACCGCCCGCCAGCACCAGGGCAAGGAACTGAGCTACAACAACATCAACGACACCGACGCGGCGTTCGAGCTGGTGGCAGAGTTCGACCCCGCCGAGGGACCGGCCTGCGCGATCATCAAGCACGCCAATCCCTGCGGCGCGGCCCGGGCCGCGACGCTGGCCGAGGCCTATCGCCGCGCCTTCGACTGCGACCGCACAAGCGCCTTCGGCGGCATCGTCGCGCTGAACCAGCCGCTGGACGCCGACACCGCGCGCGAGATCACCGGCATCTTTACCGAGGTGGTGATCGCCCCCGGCGCGTCCGACGAGGCGAAGGAGATCTTCGCCGCCAAGAAGAACCTGCGCCTGCTGACGACCGAGGGGCTGCCCGATCCGCGCGCGGGCGGGCTGTCCTTCCGGCAGGTGGCCGGGGGCTTCCTCGTGCAGGACAAGGACAACGGCTTTGTCGCCATGGACGACCTGAAGGTGGTGACGAAAAAGGCACCCACCGAGGCGCAGATGCGCGATCTGCTGTTCGCGTGGAAGGTGGCCAAGCATGTCAAGTCCAACGCCATCGTCTATGTGAAGGACCAGGCCACCGTGGGCGTTGGCGCCGGTCAGATGAGCCGGGTCGATTCGGCCCTGATCGCCGCGAAGAAGGCCGAGCGCATGGCCGAATCGCTGGGGCTCGAAAAGCCGCTGACCATCGGCTCGGCAGTGGCTTCGGACGCGTTCTTCCCCTTCCCCGACGGACTGCTGGAGGCCGCCGCGGCCGGCGCCACCTGCGTCATCCAGCCGGGCGGGTCGATGCGCGACAAGGAGGTGATCGCCGCCGCCGACGAGGCAGGCCTCGCCATGGTGTTCACCGGCATGCGCCATTTCCGGCACTGAGGAGGCCCGATGCGGATGGCGCTCATAGCCTGGGGGACGCTTGCGGCCCTTCTTGTCGATCAGGTCGGGAAGTATCTGGTCATCTCGGTCATGGGGCTTGATCGGATCGGGGGTATCGACATCCTGCCCCCGGTTCTGAATTTCCGCTATGGCGAGAACCGGGGGATCAATTTCGGCCTGTTCGCCGGCGATTCCGAGGCCTCGCGCTGGCTGCTGATCCTCTTCGCGGTTCTGGTCTGCATCGCCGTGCTGATCTGGGTTCGCCACGGTCCTGCCCGGCCGATGGGACAGTTTGGCGCGGGGCTTCTCATCGGCGGCGCGCTGTCCAACGTTCTGGACCGGCTGATGTTCGGCTATGTCCGCGATTTCCTCAACACGTCGTGCTGCGGCATCGACAACCCCTTCGTCTTCAACCCCGCCGACGTGTTCATCTTCCTCGGCGCGACGGCGCTGATCCTGTTCGATGGCCGGCCCGAGCCGAAAAAGGCCCCATGAAAAAGGCCCCGTGACCTCGCCCGGCAAATGCGATAAAAGCGCCGGAAACAGGCAGGAGTTGGGGGCCATGCGGATCCCGTTGAGCGTTGTCATTCTGGCCGGGGCCACCGCTGTCGCGGGCTGCGCCAACAAGGGCCTGCGTGATCTGCGCGCGCCCGGGACCGGGCCGGACGAATTCATGATCTCGCCGGCCAAGCCGCTGACCCTGCCCAAGGACTACTCGACCCTGCCGACCCCCACCCCGGGCGGCAGCAACCTGACCGACCAGTACCCCACCGAGGATGCGGTCGCCGCGCTTGGCGGCCGGCCCGAGGCGCTTCGGGCCACGGCAGTTCCGGCCTCGGATGCCGCGCTGGTCGCTGCGGCCGGCCGTTACGGGGTGCCCGCGAACATCCGCACCGCGCTGGACGAGGCGGATGCCGAGTTTCGCCGCCGGCAGGGCCGCATGACCCGGATCAAGCTGTTCCCGGTGGATCGCTACAGCCAGGCCTATGCCAAAGAGGCGCTGGACCCGTTCCAGCAGACCGAACTCTTCCGCGAACGGGGCTTCGGAACCCCCACCTCGCCGCCGGCAACGCCCTGATGCAAGATTACATTTTCGTAATCTTCGCCCCGGCGGGTTGAACCCGTGCCGGCGCGACGTAGGTTGAACCCCACAAGATCGGAGGAGAACGGATGTTTTCACGGATCGCGCTGATCGCGGGCCTTGTCGTCATGGCACTGCCGGCAGTCGCGACGGGCATCGACGATGCGGTAACGGACTTCACGCTGGACAACGGGATGCAGGTGGTCGTGATCGAAGATCACCGCGCCCCCGTGGTGCAGCAGATGGTCTGGTACAAGGCCGGGTCGGCGGACGAACCCCGCGGCGCGTCGGGCATCGCGCATTTCCTCGAACATCTCATGTTCAAGGGAACCGATACCATGGCGCCGGGCGAGCTGTCGGCCACCGTCGCAGCCAATGGCGGCCAGGACAATGCCTTCACCACCTATGATTATACCGCCTACTACCAACGCGTCGCAGCCGACCGGCTGGAACTGATGATGAAGATGGAAGCCGACCGGATGGTGAACCTTCGGCTGACGGAAAAGGATATCGAAACCGAACGCAACGTCGTGCTCGAAGAGCGCAACCAGCGCACCGAAAACAATCCCCGCGCCCTTTTCCGCGAACAGATGAACGCGGTTCAATACTACAACCACCGCTACGGCGTGCCGGTAATCGGCTGGAAGCACGAGGTGGAAGCGCTCGACCTGGACGATGCGCTGTCCTTCTACAGGACCTACTACGCGCCCAACGACGCGATCCTCGTGGTCTCGGGCGATGTCGATCCGCAAGAAGTCAGGGCCCTGGCCGAGAAATACTACGGCGCCATCCCCGCCAACCCGGACCTGCCCGAACGCGTTCGCGCGCAGGAGCCGCCCCAGCGCGCGGCGCGGCGTCTGGTGTTCAGGGATCCGCGGGTGGCACAACCCTATGTCAGCCGCTCCTACCTGGCCCCGGAACGCGACCCCGGCGCGCAGGAGAAGGCGGCCGCGCTTTACCTTCTGTCCGAGCTTCTGGGCGGCGGCAGCACGTCATATCTGACCGATCGGCTGCAGTTCCGCGACAAGCTGGCGGTCTATACCGGCGCCTTCTACAGCGGCACGTCGCTTGACGACACGACCTTCGATTTCGTGATCGTGCCCCGCGAAGGTGTCAGCTTGCAGGAGGCCGAAGCCGCGCTCGACAAGGCGCTGGCCGATTTCATGCGCGAAGGCGTCGATCAGGAGATGCTGGACCGGATCAAGCTGCAGCTTCGGGCGGCCCGGATCTATGCGCTCGACAACGTGGACGGCATCGCCAGCCGATACGGCCGCGCCCTGAGCATCGGCCTGACCGTCGAGGACGTGAAGGCCTGGCCCGAAATCCTGCAATCGGTCACCGCCGAACAGATCATGGCCGCCGCCCGCGAGGTGCTGCGCCCCGAGGTTTCGGTGACCGGCTGGCTGATGCGCGACGGAGAGATGACGCAATGAAAACCCTTGCCGCAATCGCGATCGCCTGGATCCTGGCCGCCGTCCCCGCCCTGGCCGAGGTAAAGATACAAGAGGTCATCTCTCCCAAGGGCATCCGCGCCTGGCTGGTCGAGGAACACTCGATTCCCTTTACCGCGCTCGAAATCCGCTTCAAGGGCGGCACGTCTCTCGATGCGCCGGGCAAGCGCGGCGCGGTGAACCTGATGTCCGCGCTGCTCGAAGAGGGCGCCGGGGACATGGACGCCCAGGGCTTTGCCCGGGCGGTCGAATCGCTGGCGGCCTCGTTTTCCTTCGGCGCCGGCGACGACACCGTATCGGTCAGCGCCCGTTTCCTCAGCGAAAACCGCGACCAGGCTGTCGCGTTGCTGCGCACCGCGCTGCTTGAGCCGCGCTTTGACCAGGAGGCCATCGACCGGGTGCGCGCCCAGGTCATCTCGGGGCTGAAGTCGGACGCCAAGGATCCCAATGCCATTGCCGGCGAAGCTTTTGCGAAAATGGCCTATGGCGATCACCCCTATGGCAGCAAGGGCGAGGGCACCATCGAAAGCGTCTCGGCCCTGACCCGCGACGACATCCTGGCGGCGCATCGGGGCGTCTTCGCCCGCGACCGGCTGTTCGTCGGCGCCGTGGGCGACATCACGCCCGAGGAGCTGGGCGCGCTGCTCGACCGCCTGCTTGCCGATCTGCCCGAAACCGGTGCGCCGATGCCGCCCAAGGCGAATGTGACGATCGAGGGCGGGGTCACCGTCATTCCCTTCGACACGCCGCAATCGGTGGCGCTGTTCGGGCAACCGGGCATGGATCGGCACGACCCGGATTTCTTTGCCGCCTACGTGATGAACCAGATCCTTGGCGGCGGTTCCTTCGAAGGCCGCCTGATGAAGGAGGTCCGGGAAAAGCGCGGCCTGACCTACGGCGTCTATTCCTACCTCGTTCCCAAGGATCTGGCCGCCGTGTACATGGGGCAGGTTTCATCGGCCAATGACCGCATCGCCCAGGCGATCGAGGTCATCCGCGCCGAATGGCGGCGCATGGCCGAAGAGGGCGTGACCGAAAAGGAGCTTCAGGACGCCAAGACCTATCTCACCGGCGCCTATCCTCTGCGTTTCGACGGCAATTCACGGATTGCCTCCATCCTTGTGGGGATGCAGCTTGACGACCTGCCCATCGACTACGTGAATACCCGCAACGACCGGATCAACGCGGTCACGCTGGAAGAGGTGAACCGGGTCGCGCGCGAGTTGTTGCAGCCCGACAAGCTGCATTTCGTCGTCGTCGGCCGGCCGGTGGGGCTGGAGACGTCGGGCCCCGACTGATCGGTCCGGGAAAATCGCGCTGCGGCTTCTTCACGCGGGGCCCCGGGGTTGCGAAAGCGGCCCCGGATACTTTCATTCATTGGCAACACAAGGTTCCGAACCATCGAGGATTTCATGAGTGACGATCTCTACGCGGCCCTCGGGCTGAAAAAGACGGCGACGGACGAGGAGATCAGGAAGGCCTATCGCAAGATCGCCAAGACCTCCCACCCCGACCTGAACCCCGACGACCCGGAGGCCGAAGCGAAGTTCAAGGCAGCCTCGGCCGCCTATGACATTCTGGGCGACCCCGAAAAGCGCGCCCGCTACGACCGCGGCGAAATCGACGCCCAGGGGCAGGAACGCGCGCCGCAGGGCTTCTACCGCGAATATGCGGAAGAGCCGGGCAACCCCTACCGCTCGGGGCGGACTTACTACTACACCAGCGGCGACGGCGGCGATTTCGACTTCGACGCCTCGGACATCTTCGCCGAATTCATGCGCCAGCGCGCCCGCGAAGGGGCCGATTTCGGCGGCTTCGGGTTCGAGCGCGGCCCCGCCGGCGGCGGCTTTTCCGGGCGCGAGTTCCACGCCCGCGGCGCCGACCGCCACTACACGATGGAGATCCCGTTCCTGGACGCGGTGAACGGCGCAACCCGGCGCATCACCCTGCCCGAGGGCGGCACGCTTGAGGTGAAGATCCCCAGGGGCACGGCGGACGGCCAGACCATCCGCCTGCGCGGCAAGGGTGCGCCCGGCATCGGCAACGGCCCGCCGGGGGATGCGCTGGTGACGCTGACGGTAAAGCCGCACCGGTTCTTCACCCGCGAGGGCAACGACATCGTTCTGACCCTGCCAATTACCCTGGACGAGGCCGTTCTGGGCGGCAAGGTGGCCTGCCCGACGATTTCGGGCACCGTCAACCTGACCATCCCCAGGGGCGCCAGCAGCGGTCAGGTCCTGCGCCTGCGCGGCCGCGGCGTGCAGACTCGCGACGGCCGGCGCGGCGACCAGCGGGTGATCCTCAGCGTCGTCCTGCCGCCGAAGGTGGATGACGAGCTTGCCAGCTTCATGGAAGACTGGCGCAAGAGACATGCCTACGATCCGCGCAAGGGGATGAAGTGATGACCCGCTACCTGACCGAAGAGGAACTGATCGCCGCAATCCCGTACCTGACCCGCCAGCGGCTGGCCGCCTTCATCGAGGCCGAGATCCTCTCCCCCGTCCAGTCGGATCGGGGCCGGGTGTTCCGCCGCATCGACCGGGCGCGCGCGGCGCTGGCCTGCGACCTGGCCAGGGATTTCGACCTGCACGAAGACGCCGTGTCGATGGTGCTGTCGCTGATCGACCAGTTGCACGGCGTGCGGGCCGAATTGCGCGCGGTCCTGAATGCGCTTGAATCCGAACCGCCCGAGATCCGCCGCCGCATCTGCGAAACCGCCTTCGCCGCGCGGCTGCCCCGCTGACGGCCCGCCTGCTCCTCCGCGGCCCTTTCCGGCGCCCGCGAACACGGCGCCGGTGCTCCGGGAGGGGGCAAAGCCCCCGCGATCGCGCCGTTGGTCCGGGCGACAATGGCAACGGGAGACGCCCCCGCCGGCCATCACGCGCCGTAGGGCACCCAGATGTTTTTCACCTCGGTCGCCGCCTCGAGAAACGGGCGGCAATCGGGATCGTACCAGTCCCGCGCACGCCCGTCATTGACCCATGTGCGCTTGAGATTGCCTGCTGCGGCCTTCTCGACCGCCTCCGACAGGTCCGAGGACGAAAAGCACCACACCGCATCCACCCCCAGATGCGCCGCCAGCGGCGGGGCAATCTCGGCATGGGCTCCGGTCAGGACATTGACCACCCCCGCCGGCAGGTCCGAAGTCTCGAGCACCTGGCAGAAATCGGTGGCCGCCAGGGGGAAGGGCTCGGACGCGGCCAGCACCACCCGGTTGCCCATGGCAATGGCCGGCGCCATGACCGCGATCAGCCCCAGCAGCGGCACCTCGTCGGCGCAGAGCGCACCGATGATGCCCACCGGTTCCTTCATGGCAATGGCCACCCCGCGGATCGGCACCCCGTGCACCTGCCCGTCATACTTGTCGGCCCACGCAGCAGCGGAAAACAGGCGCTGGATCGCGGCCTCGACCTCGCGCGCGCCCTGCCGTCTGCCGGTCATGGCATCGATGCGCCGCGCGAACTCCGCCGCCCGCGCCGACAGGTTCTCGGCCATGAAATACAGGATCTGCGCCCGCTGATGCCCGCCGGTGGCGGCCCAGCCGGAGGCCTTGGCCGCGGCCTCGACCGCATTGCGCACATCCTTGCGCCCGGCCTGCCCCACATGCCCCAGCAGCGCACCGCGCGGCCCCCACACGGCGCGGGAATAGCCGCTGTCAGGGCGAACCTGCCGGCCACCCACATACATCTTGGCGGTGCGGTCGATCGGATCGAGGGGCGCCCCGCCATTGCCGGGGAAGGGCGCGATCCGGGCCAGCGGTTTCGCCCCCCCTTTCGGGCGGGTGTAGGCGGAAAGCCCCTCCCACCCGCCTTCGCGGCCGAAACCGCTCTCGCGCACCCCGCCAAAGCCCGCCGCCGCGTCGAAAAGATTGGTGGCATTGACCCAGACCACCCCGGCCGCCAGCTTCGGCGCCACGTCGAGCGCAAGGTTCACGTTCTCCGTCCACACCGTCGCGGCCAGCCCGTAGCGGGTGTTGTTGGCCAGCTCCACCGCCTCGGCCGGAGTGCGGAAGGTTGTGGAAACCAGCACCGGGCCGAAGATTTCCTCCTGCATCAGCGGATCGGAGGGCGCCAGCCCGGTGATCAGCGTGGGCGGATAGAAACACCCCGCCTCGGGCAGCGTGGCGGCGCTGCGATAGACCTCGCCCCCCGTGCAGCCATCGACCATGCGCGCGATATTGCGCAGCTGCACCGGATCGACCACCGCGCCCACATCGATGCACTTGTCCAGCGGGTCGCCCACGCGCAGCCGGTCCATCCGCGCGCGCAGCCGGTCATGGAACCGCGCCGCAATGCCCTCCTGCACGATCAGCCGCGACCCGGCGCAGCACACCTGCCCCTGGTTGAACCAGATCGCATCCACCAGCCCCTCGACCGCCGAATCCAGATCGGCATCCTCGAACACGATATAGGGCGACTTGCCGCCCAGCTCGAGCGTCAGCGCCTTGCCCGACCCGGCGGTGGCCTCGCGGATGCGCCGCCCCACCTCGGTCGAGCCGGTAAACGCAATCTTGTCGATGCCGGGATGCGCCACGATCATCTCACCCACCGCGCCGTCGCCGGTGACGATGTTCACCACCCCCTTCGGCAGACCCGCCTGGCGGCAGATATCGGCAAACAGCAGCGCCGTCAGCGAGGTATATTCCGCGGGCTTGAGCACCACCGTGTTGCCCATCGCCAGCGCCGGAGCCACCTTCCACGCCAGCATCAGCAGCGGGAAGTTCCACGGGATGATCTGGCCACATACGCCGATCGGCGCGCGGTCGGGCAGTTCCTGCTCCATCAGCTGGGCCATGCCCGCGTGATAGTAGAAATGCCGCTGCACCAGGGGCAGGTCGATATCGCGGCTTTCGCGGATCGGCTTGCCGTTGTCGAGCGTCTCCAGCACCGCGAACAGGCGCGCGTGCTTCTGCAGCAGCCGCGCCAGCGCGTAGAGATGCCGCGCCCGCCCCGGCCCGCCGAGGCGTTCCCATTTCGGTTGCGCCCGCCGGGCCGCCGCCACCGCCGCGTCCACATCCGCCCCGCTGGCCTGCGTCAGCAGCGCCAGAACCTCGCCCGTGGCCGGGTTGCGGCTTTCGAAACAGTCGCCGGGCGGGGTGAAGGCGCCATCGATGAAATGGCCGAAACGGTCGCCCTGGTCCACCAGCCAGGCCAGCGCCTCGGCCGCGCTTTCGGGGGCGGGACCGTATTCCATGGTTTCGAAGATTTCCTTGACGGTCATTGTCTCATCCCATCGCGTGCCGCCATGCGGCGGAATAGGCCCCGGTGACATGGTGCTCGAGCTGCCGTTCGATATCGCCCAGAAGCGACGAGGCGCCGAAGCGGAACAGATCCGGCCGCAGCCAGCGCGTGCCCAGCTCTTCCTTCATCAGCGCCAGGTAGAGCAGCGCATCCTTCGCCTTCGAGATCCCGCCCGCGGGCTTGTAGCCGACGCGGTGGCCGGTGCGTTCGTAATAGTCGCGGATGGCGCGGATCATCACCAGCGACACCGGCAGGGTGGCATTCACCGCCTCCTTCCCGGTCGAGGTCTTGATGAAATCCGCCCCCGCCATCATCGCCACCAGAGAGGCCCGCCCCACATTGCGCAGGTTGCCCAGTTCGCCGGTGGCAAGGATCGCCTTCATGTGGGCTTTGCCGCAGGCGGCGCGAAACGCGCGCAGCTCGTCATAAAGCGCCTGCCAGTCGCCACACAGCACATGACGGCGCGAAATCACGATATCGATTTCGGCCGCGCCTGCGCGCACGCTTTCGCGGATTTCCTCGACCCGCAGGCGGAAGGGCGACAGGCCGGCGGGAAAGCCGGTGCTGACGGCGGCCACCGGGATGGCGCTGCCGCGCAGCGCCGCCACCGCCGGCGCGATCATCTCGTGATAGACGCAGACGGCCCCGACGGTGATCGGCCCCATGCCCATCGCCGCAAGCAGATCGGCCCGCACCGGCTGGCGCGCCTTGGCGCACAGCCGCCGCACCCGCCCGGGGGTGTCGTCGCCGGCCAGCGTGGTCAGGTCGATGCAGGTCACCGCGCGCAACAGCCACGCCGCCTGGTGGTCCTTCTTCACGCTGCGCCGGCCCGGCAGGCTGGCCGTCCGCCTTTCGATGGCGGACCTGTTCGCCTGAACGCTGCGTACCCAGTCGAGATCCAGATCCATCCCCGGATTTCGCGGCTCCTGCGCCAGGGGAAGCTGGCTGTCGCGGTTTCTGGTCAAACTCTTCATGTCTTCTCCGCCCGCTTCGGAAAGGGCAGGCTGACATGACCCGGCGCGGCTTTCAAGCGGTGGCATGACCGACATGGCGTCGCCCGCCCCGTCGCCCGCCTGGGCGAGCGGCTCCACAATCGGGTAGTAGAATCGCATGCGCGCATGCTAGGTATTGCGGTATGGCACATCCCGACCTCAACATCCGCGAAAAACGCCCCGTCATCCGCCAGCTGGACGAGGCCGCGATCAACCGTATCGCCGCCGGCGAGGTGGTCGAAAGGCCGGCCTCGGCGGTCAAGGAGCTGGTGGAAAACGCCATCGACGCCGGGGCCACGCGGATTGCGGTGGACGTGGCCGACGGCGGCAAGACGCTGATCCGGGTGACCGACAACGGTTGCGGCATGACGCCCGATGACCTGCCGCTGGCGCTGACGCGTCATGCCACCTCGAAGATCGACGGCTCGGACCTGCTGAACATCCACAGCTTCGGCTTCCGGGGCGAGGCGCTGCCCTCGCTGGCCGCGGTGGGGCGGCTGACCATCACCAGCCGCGCCGCAGGGGCCGAGGCGGCCTCGATCCGGGTCGAGGGCGGCCGGGCCGGGCCGGTCAAGCCCGCCGCCCTGCGCGCCGGCACGGTGGTCGAGTTGCGCGAGCTGTTCTTCGCCACCCCGGCGCGGCTGAAATTCCTGCGCTCGGACCGGGCGGAATCGCAGGCGATCTCCGATACGGTCAAGCGGCTGGCCATGGCCGAACCGGCCATAGGCTTCGCCCTGAGGGATGTCTCGGGCGGGGGCGAAGGGCGCGTCACCTTCCGGGTCGAACCCGAAACCGGCGATCTGTTCGACGCGCTGCACGCGCGGCTGGCCCGGGTCATGGGCCGCGAATTTGCCGAAAACGCCCTGCGCATCGAGGCCGAGCGCGACCGAATCCGGCTGTATGGCTATGCCGCCCTGCCCACCTATTCGCGTGGAGCAGCGGTGGCCCAGCATCTTTTCGTCAACGGCCGCCCGGTGCGCGACCGGATGCTGACCGGCGCCCTGCGCGCGGCCTATTTCGACTTTCTCAGCCGCGACCGGCACCCGGCGGCGGCACTGTTCGTGGACTGCGACCCGCATCTGGTCGACGTGAACGTGCATCCGGCCAAATCCGAGGTCCGCTTTCGCGACCCGGGCGTGGTGCGCGGGCTGATCGTGTCGGCCCTGCGCCACGCGCTGGCCGAAGCCGGGCACCGCGCCTCGACCACCATTGCCGGCGCGACTCTGGGCGCGATGCGGCCCGAACCGGCAGGGGCGCGCATCTATCAGATGCAGCAGCGCCCCTCGGCCATGGCCCGGCAGACCGCCCTTGCCGCCCAGTCCCCCGGCTTTGCCGAGCTGCGCGACGCCTTCAGCGGCCGGGTGGACCCGCCGGCCGATCCCGCCCCCGACGCTCCGGCCCCGGCAGACCCTGCGGAGGATGCCCTGTCCCTTCCCCTGGGCGTGGCGCGCGGGCAGGTGCACGAAAACTACATCATCGCCCAGACCGCCGACGGCATCGTGATCGTCGATCAGCACGCGGCCCATGAACGGCTGGTCTATGAACGGCTCAAGCGCCAGATGGCCGAGAACGGCGTTGCCGGCCAGGCGCTGTTGATCCCGCAGATCGTGGAACTGTCCGAATCCGACTGCGCGCGGCTGACCGAGGCGGCCGGCGATCTCGCCCGCATGGGGCTGGTGATCGAACCCTTCGGCGGCGGCGCGGTGGCGGTGCGGGAAACCCCGGCACTGCTGGGCGAGGTGGATGCCGGCGCGCTGCTGCGCGACATCCTGGACGAGCTTGCCGACCAGGAAGCGACCATGGCCGTCCAGGCACGCATCGAGGCGGTGCTCAGCCGCATCGCCTGTCATGGCTCGGTCCGGTCGGGACGCCGGATGCGGCCCGAGGAAATGAACGCGCTGCTGCGCGAGATGGAGGCAACCCCGCATTCGGGCCAGTGCAATCACGGGCGCCCGACCTATGTGGAGCTGAAACTGAAGGACATCGAACGCCTGTTCGGACGCACATGATCGAGATTGCAGGCCAGACCTATTCGCTGACCGATCCCGCGGTTCTTGCCCTGCTGGCGGGAATCGGCGGCGGGCTGGTGGTCCTGATCCTGCTGTTCATGGCGCTGGGCGCGGCGCGGCGTTCGGCGCGGCTGGTCGAACCGCTGGCGCAACAGATGACGCTGATGAGCCAGAGCGTGCAACAGCTTGCCCAGGGGCAGGAACATCTGCGCGGCGGGCTTCAACATGTCTCGGAACAGCAGGCCAACGCGCAGATCCAGGTGATCCAGACCGTCGAGACCCGGCTTTCGGACGTGCAGCAGCACATGAACGACCGGCTGGCGGACAACGCCATGCGCACCGCCCGCGCCCTGTCCGAAATGCAGGAGCGGATGAAGGAAACCCTGCACGGGGCCTCGAAACAGACGGTGACATCGCTGACCCGGTTGCAAGAGCGCCTTGCGGTGATCGACAAGGCGCAGGACAACATCACCCGGCTGTCAAGCGACGTGCTCAGCCTGCAGGACATCCTGTCCAACAAGCAGACCCGCGGCGCCTTCGGGGAAATCCAGCTCAACGACATCGTCAGCAAGGCGCTTCCCGTGGACAGCTACGCCTTTCAGGTCACGCTGTCCAACGGGCGCCGGGCCGACTGCCTGATCCACCTGCCGAAGCCGCCGGGGCCCATCGTCATCGACAGCAAGTTCCCGCTGGAACCCTACGAGGCGCTGCGCAAGGCCGGCACCCAGGCCGAGGCCAAACAGGCCGCGCAAGCCCTGCGGGCGGCGGTGCGCGCCCATATCCGCGCCATAGCCGAACGCTATATCATCGAGGGCGAAACCGCCGACGGGGCAATCATGTTCCTGCCGTCCGAGGCCGTCTATGCCGAACTGCACGCGAATTTCGCGGACGTGGTGCGGGAGGGCTTCGCCGCGCGGGTGTGGATCGTGTCGCCCACCACCTGCATGGCCACGCTGAACACCATGCGGGCGATCCTGAAGGACGCGCGGATGCGCGAGCAGGCCGGCGCCATCCGCAAGGAGTTGGGCCTGCTGCACAAGGACGTGGAACGCCTCGGCGACCGGGTGGAGAACCTGGACCGTCATTTCGGGCAGGCGGCAAGGGATATCGCGGAAATCAAGATCAGCGCCGAAAAGGCCGGGCGGCGGGCGCAAAGGCTTGACAACTTCGATTTCGAAGAGCTCGCCCCCGACGAAGCGGAAAGCACCGTCGCACTGAGCCGGCCGACAGGATCCGGCACATGATCGGTTTCGGCCATACCCGTTCATGCGCTCTGCATCGGGGCATGCGGCCGCCCAAGCGAAAGCGACCATTCGTGGCATGCTTGAAACGATGAAACGAGCCTCGATGCGTTGATGAGCACCTCCCCCGGCACCTCCCCCGACACGGAACAGTTGCTGCGCGAGGCCGAGGTGCAGGCGGAACGCCTCGTGGCGCTGTTGCGGATGGGCGTGTCGGCGGCGCTGTTCTCGGCCATCGTGGCCACCACCCGGCTCGATGCGGAATTCGCCGCCTTCCGGCTGGGTCACGGCGGCATCACGCTGGGCGCCTATTTCCTTCTGGGGCTGGTGTCGTGGCTGGCCGTCCGCCGCGGGCTGTTCCGTCACTGGATGGCATGGCCGGCCGCCACCGCGGATTCCGTTTTCTTCCTCAGCGACCTGTTCCTTCGGCTGCACGATGCCGGGATTTCCGGGTCGCTCGCCTACATGTTCCCGTCCATGTGGCTGATCCTGCTGGTTTTCGCCTTCGGGGCGCTGCGCATCAATCCCCGTCTTCAAGCATTTGTGGCCTCGCTGACCGTCGTCGGCCTGATCGTCATCCTTGCCTATGCCCCGGCCACGTCCGGCCCGCGACAGGAAGGGCTGACGGCCGTGTTCAGCTCCTTTCCCGCCAACGCGATGCGGGTCAGCATCATCGCTCTGGCGGCGGCAATCCTGGCCTTGGCGACATGGCGCGCGCGCCGGCGCCTGCTGCACTCGATCAACGACGAACGGCTCAAGGCGAACCTGACCCGCTATCTGCCCGAACAGCTGGCCGCGGCACTGGCCGACAGCGGGCTGGAGGCCCTGAAACGGGGCGAACAGACGGAAATGGGCATCCTGTTCGTCGATATCCGCGGTTTCACCCGCTGGTCGCAAGACCGCCCGCCGCAAGAGGTCCATGCCCTGATGAGCTCGTTCCGCGCGCGCGTCGCCCGGGTGGCGCGCGATACCGGCGGGATCATCGACAAGTTCATCGGCGACGCCGCCATGATCCTGTTTCCCGCCGGCCCCGATCCGGCCGGGTCCGCCTGCGCCGGAATAAGCTGCGCCGAGAAGCTGAGCGACGAGATGGCAAGATGGAACGCCGAGCGTCGCAAGGCGGGCCTGCCCGCCGTGCGGGTCGGCATCGGGGTGCACTGGGGCGAGGTGTTCAGTGGCGTGATCGGTGACGAACATCGCCTGGAATACTCGGTCTTTGGCGACGCCGTGAACACGGCCGCGCGCCTTGAAGAGCTTGCCAGGAACCTCGATTTCGAGATCGTCACCTCCTGCGACGTGCTCAAGCGCTGCCACGGCGTGCAAGAGATGCCCGCGGTGCCTGAAGGCTGGCAGAAGCTTGGCGCGGCCAGGGTGCGCGGGCGCAGCGGAACCATCGAGATCATCGGCCGGGCCTTCCGTCACCCGCCGCATGAGGTATGGAAGTCCCACACCGATCCTGCATAAGATCACCGAGAGGCAGAATCGGCCGCGGGCTTTGACCGGCCGGAAAACCGCAGTCACGGAAGGATGTCCGAATGCTTGAGATTTCCCCGCGCAAGGTGGCACAGGTCGCGGTCATGGCACGGGAACTCGACCGCGCCGAGGGCGAGTTGCGCGCCTTCATCGACCGGATGAGCGAGGACGAACAGGCCGAACTGGTGGCGATCATGTGGATCGGCCGCGAAAGCTTCTTTCCCGAAGACCTCGAAGAAGCCGTCGCAACGGCCCGGGCCGAAGCCTCGACCCCCTGCGCCGACTACCTGATCGGCACGCCGCATCTTTCCGATCACCTGGAAAACGGCTTGGACGCGCTGGGCATCTCGCCCGAGGACGAGGAAAACGACCTCTTGTGAACGGCCCCGGAGGCAGGCGCAACGCGCGGCAACCGATACGGCAGGCCGCGCCGGGCCGGAAAGCCTCAGGCGAGGTGGTTCACCAGTTGCAGGTGCTGTGCCAGCCGATCCACCTCTGCCAGCCAGGCGTCCACCAGTTTCGGGTCGCCGGGCGCGGCCTGAACGCCCGCGGGGATCTCGCGGCTCAGGACGGCCTCGACCGCCAGCGACACCGGCACCGAGACGAGGCGGGCCATCGCGCTGCCGCGTTCGTCGCCGCAGGCATCCATGACCCATGTCCTGTGCCAGACGGCTTTCCCGTCACGTTCCGCCCGCAATCCCACGCACAGGACCACGCGGTCGGGCTCGCCCGGCTCATAGGCATTTTCCGCCCAGAACCGGTCGGACATTTCCTTCAGGCGGGCTTCGCCCTCCGGGCCGTCGAGCGTCTCCACTTCGCGGAACACCTCGGCCCAGGCCTCGGCCCAGCCGTTCAGGCGCAATGTGCCGCGCACGAAGTCGCGCACCTTCCAGTCGGGGTCGAACCCGTATTGCTCCATGAACGGAATCGAGTCGCGATTGGGGTAGACCTCGAACTGCTCGGGCGTGGGCAGCGGCGCCACGTAGGTGGAAATCGCATCCCACGGGCGATCGACCCGCCATTCGGCATGATCCCGGATCGAGCGCGAGGGCGAGCGCAGCGCCTTGAGCACACCCAGGGGCGACCAGCTGAACTTGTAGCGAAACGCATTGGGGATCTTCGGCACGCCGCCGCAATAGGAAATGAAGCTGAGGTGATTGTCCGGGTCGAAGGCATCGGATCCGCGATACGCGGCCACGAGAGAATGCGCCATGAGATGATCGATGCCGGGGTCCAGCCCGACCTCGTTCACCAGTGCCACGCCGGCCTTGCGCGCCTTGTTGTCCAGCGCGCGCATCTCGGGCGAGATATACGAGGACGACACGAAATGCGCGCCGTTCGAGATTGCCAGCGAAGCCAGCGGCACATGCCACTCGGCGGGCAACATGGACACGATCACGTCGCCCTTGCCCACTGCTCGGGAAAGGCTGTCGATATCGAAGGCCCGGATATCCCCGGTCAGATCCCCGACCGCCGCGCGCGCCTTTTCCTGCGTCCGGTTCCAGACCGTCACGTCCAGGCCGGCCTCGATCAGCCTGCGCAATCCGGGAATTGCCGAAAGCCCCGTTCCACACCAGTGAATGGTCATTGCGTCAGATCCCTTTCATCTGTTCCTCGAAGACCGCCCTTGCCCGTCCCCAGACGCCCGAATCGATTTCATTCAGCCTCAGCAGCGACGGCAGCAGCTGCGCGGCATAGTCTTCGGAGCTTTCCACCGGAAGCAACGAGGGCAGGTTGTCGATCGCCATCACGTCAAGGGGCGGATCGTCATGCACCCGCCGCGCCGGTTCGGCCCAGCTGGTTGCCCTGTCATAGACCGGGACCGGGTTGTAGTCACTGTCGGGGTCGCAGGCGACATCGCCGATCACCGTCAACCGGCGCGCGGCATTCAGCGCCGTGCGCGGCACGAAAACCGGGGTGCCGGGCCGGGCCAGAATGCAGTTCAGGAACAGGTCGTGCTCCAGGATCTCGGGAAACGGCCCGCCGTGGGCGGTTTCGGCCATGTCCCACCTGGTGACGGATACCCCGACAGCTTCGCACAGGTCGGCGGCGCCCGTTCCGACCCGGCCCAGGGCGCCGATCACGATCGCCGTCGGACGCGGCCGGTCCAGCGCATCAAGCTCGCCCCGAAGTTCGGCCAGCAATTCGGTCTTGCCGGAAAAGGTTTCCACCGGGCCACGGCCTTGCCCGTGCTGCTGCGCCGCCCAACAGCTCAGCGACACCGCCGCCCCGGCATAGCCGGCCCAGTAGCCGAAGGCCGCCACCCGGCGCCCTTGCTCATCGACAAGGTATTCCAGGTCATAAAGCGTGCCGCCGCCAGCCTTGAACCGTTCCAGCAATTTCCTTCCGGAATGCTGACCCTTGAAGGCATGGCCGAACATGATGTGGCGATGAACCAGCGGCGTTCCGTCGTCGGGGAGTTCCTTCAGGCCGAAGATGATGACTTCCGGCGGGGCCGAGGGCCAACTGTTTTCCGGCGCGATATCGCAGCCGGCCGCTCGAAACCCCTCGATCGGAATGGCGCGTGCGCGGCTTTCCTCGACGGTTATGCGAATTCCGGCCTCTATCATCGCCCGCGCCCCTTCCGGCGTGAGGCCCACCCGCTCCTCGTTCGGACGCTGTTCCGCACGAACCCAAAGATGTGTCATTTCGCAGCCCTCGTTCGGCGATATGGCGTTGCGCAAGGGTACGGGCCGACATGCGAAACGGCCTCCACCCCGTCACTGATCGGGATGCGACGGTGCATCGCCAGGCGACGGAAGGCAAGGCCGTTTCCGTCGCGGCCTTTTGGTTTATTTTGATTGTTGTGCTGTTTGATTTTTTTGTGAAGAGAGAGGTTTGATTGTGTTGTTGGTGTGGTTATCAGGTTTGGCGGCGACCTACTCTCCCACGTCTTGAGACGCAGTACCATTGGCGCGGCAGTGCTTAAC